>NZ_JBYSWM010000012.1:0-132925 GCF_058781125.1 Pseudogulbenkiania sp. FW507-F1
CGGATATACGTGAGCAGTCGATCCGACGACCTGAACTGTGAAATGCTAGCAAGCCGGGAGGAGTCCATATACGCCCCGGCTTCCCTAGACACTTGTGAGCCGTTGGAAATATTGCATCTCATACTCTACCGGCGATAGCCCGTTTGCAGAACGGTGCCAGCGCTTTGAGTTGTAGATCATCTCGATGTAATCGAAGATGTCACGACGGGCGTCCTCCTATGCTCAAAACATAGGGCAGGATTGCCTACTGGAGCCGGGGCAGTCCAATGGGGATGCGGATGTGCATGGATAGACATCAAAACGGCAGCCTCCCCCCTGTCAACCGACACAACTAAACAATTGATAATCAAATAGTTTTTTGTTGACCACCGCACAATTCCCTCGCCGACAGCGTTTCCGCATAAAATGCCCTTCTGAACAGACAAGCAGGAAATAAAGCCAAGCATGGCCACCATTCTGGTTACCGGCGCCGCCGGCTACATCGGGTCGCACACCTGCGTCGAACTCCTCGCCGCCGGGCACGATATCGTCGCCATCGACAACCTGTGCAACAGCAAGCGCGAAGCGCTCAAGCGGGTGGCGCGCATCAGCGGCAAATCGCCACGCTTCTACCAGGCGGACATCCGTGATCGCGCGGCACTTGCCCGCGTGTTCCGCGAGCACGACATCGACGCGGTCATCCACTTTGCCGCGCTCAAGGCGGTGGGCGAATCGGTCGCCCAGCCGCTGACCTACTACCACAACAACGTCGCCGGCACGCTGTGCCTGCTCGAATGCATGCGCGAGGCCGGTGTCCGCCGCCTGGTGTTCAGTTCTTCCGCCACCGTTTACGGCGATCCGCACACGGTGCCGATCCGCGAGGACTTTCCGCTCGGCCCGAGCAACCCCTACGGCCACAGCAAGCTGATGATGGAACAGGTGCTGCGCGACGTGGCGGCGTCCGAGCCCGGCTGGCAGATCACCCTGCTGCGCTACTTCAACCCGGTGGGGGCGCACGAGAGCGGGCTGATCGGGGAAGACCCCAACGGCATCCCCAACAACCTGATGCCCTATATCAGCCAGGTCGCCGTGGGCAAGCTCGAAGCGCTGAACGTCTTCGGCAACGATTACCCGACCCCCGACGGCACCGGGGTGCGCGACTACATCCACGTGGTGGACCTCGCCGTCGCCCATTCACGCGCGGTGGAGAGCGCCCACGACGGGGTGCTGACACTGAACCTGGGAACCGGACGCGGCTACTCGGTGCTGGAGCTGGTGGCCGCCTTCAGCCACGCCAGCGGACGTGACATCCCCTACCGCGTCGCGCCGCGCCGGCGACATCGCCTGCTGCTACGCCGACCCGGCACAGGCGGAGGCGAGGCTGGGCTGGCGCGCCAGCCGTGACCTGGCAGCCATGTGCCGCGACAGCTGGCGCTGGCAGCAGCAGAATCCGGCCGGCTACCCCGACGACGCCACGCGATAACCCCTCCGCCCGGCAATCTGCCGGGCCTCTTGCTTGGCGCGGATGGCGACACCACTGCCGCTCATACCGCCTCGACGTTGCTGTGCACCTCGCTCTGGTGCAGCACCTCCTGAGTCCACAGGACGGCGTCTGTGTGGTAGCGGTTGATCAGCTCGTCGTCGAACTCCAGCATCTTGGCGATGGTATGCACTCGCGCCGTGTCGCCCTGCTCGCATGCCATGGCCAACAGCAGCTGCGGCGCGAACAGCCCCTTGTGGTTGACGATGGCCTCGCGCACCGGCGCCGGCAGTTCGATCGCGTTCAGCGTGTCGGGAAACGGGATATTCAGCAGGGCATCCAGCAAGGAGAACATGCCGGTCAGGAACAGGTGCTCGGCTTCCAGCTTGTTGCCCCGGTAGGCGCCGAGCCTTTCCATGAAGCGGGCGCGGATCAGCGACTTCTCGAGCAACGCCACCGAACGGCCGTCGTCCTTGCGCGCGGTGAACAGCAGCATCGACAGCCACTTGAACAGCGTGTCGCGCCCCAGCAGCATCAGCGTTTCCTCGATGCTCTGCACCTTGCGGCTCAGGCCGTTGACCGGCGAGTTGATGAAGCGCAGCAGCTTGAACAACAGCACCGAATCGAGCTTGAACTGCGCCTCGATCTCGCGGGTATCGGCGTTGGCGCGCAACAGGCGCATCAGTTCCAGCACCCGCACCTGGCTGGCGTCGCTCTTGCCGGTTTCCAGGCCGCGCACCAGCGTGACGAAGGAACCGTGGAACAGCGCGAAGCGATGGCTGCCCGGCGCGTGCAGGCAGACGTCCAGCTCCTCGGCGGTGCCGACGTTGCGCGCCAGCCAGCGTGCCTGCGGGTAGCGCTTGGGAAGCTGGTCGAGGATCGGCCCCAGCACGCGCGTGGACGGCGCGGCGAAGTCGAGCACCATGAAATCCATGCGGCCGAACAATTCCGGCTGCAGCCGCTCGGCCAACGCCTGGCTGTCGTAGCGCGCCGGCTCGACGGCAAACCGCAGGCCCTTCTGCTTCAGGGCATCCAGTCGCGGCAGCAGCGCCTCGGTCAGCGGCTCGTCACTGATCGGGTCGAGCACCAGGATCACGCTCTTGGCCGGCAGCTCGTCGAGCAGGGGCTCGTCGAGCGAGGCGATGGAGATGTTGACGAAGGCGCGGCGGTACGCCAGCAGGCGGAACACGTCCATGTTCTGCAGCGTGGAGAGCATCAGGCGATCGAATTCGCACTGCTTCTTGCCGGTCATCGCCGCCTGCTGAGCCTTGCGCACGGCGAACTCGTACGCCACCACGTGCTGCTGCCGGTCCATGATCGGCTGATGGGACACGAAGCCCAGCGTCGGCGGCAGGGTGACCGGCTGCTCGCGCGCCGCCAGGGTCATCTCGGTGTCGGGAGCGGAAACCGCCTCGGCGGGAGGGGGCTCCACTTCCTTGGAAGAGCCCCCCGTCAGGCTACCCAGCAGATTTTTCAGCATGATCAGAACATCCTTGAAAACCGCACGCTATGCATGAGGCATCGAGCCTCATACCACTCTAGCCGATCCGGCCGGGAATGCGCGGGGTATCGACGTGCACGTCGCCGCATTGCGCGCGATGGCGCAGGGCGTGGTCGATCAACACCAGCGCCAGCATGGCCTCGGCGATCGGCGTGGCGCGGATGGCCACGCACGGGTCGTGACGGCCGTGGGTCTCGACCATGATCGGGTTGCCCTGCTTGTCGATGGAGCGGCGTGGCGTGGCGATGCTGGAGGTCGGCTTGATGGCGATGTTGACCTCGATGTCCTGGCCGGTGGAAATGCCGCCCAGGATGCCCCCGGCGTGGTTGGAGGCGAAACCCTCGGGCGTCAGCTCGTCGCCGTGCTCGCTGCCCTTCTGCGCCACCGAGGCGAAGCCGGCGCCGATTTCCACGCCCTTGACGGCGTTGATGTTCATCATGGCGTAGGCGATGTCGGCGTCGAGGCGGTCGTACACCGGTTCGCCCCAGCCCACCGGGACGTTCTCGGCCACCACGCGCACCTTGCCGCCGACCGAGTCGAGGCTCTTGCGCACCGCATCCATGTAGGCTTCCAGCTCCGGCACGATGGCCTCGTCCGGGGCGAAGAAGGGGTTGGCCGAAACATGCTCCCAGCTGGTGAACGGGATGAGCTTCTCGCCGACCTGGCTCATGTGGCCGCGGATCACGATGCCGTGCTTCTCTTTCAGCCATTTCTTGGCGATGGCGCCGGCGGCGACGCGCACCGCGGTCTCGCGCGCCGAGGAACGGCCGCCGCCGCGCGGGTCGCGGATGCCGTACTTGTGCCAGTAGGTGTAGTCGGCGTGGCCGGGGCGGAAGGTCTCGGCGATGTTGCCGTAGTCCTTGGAGCGCTGGTCGGTATTGCGGATCAGCAGCGCGATCGGGGTGCCGGTGGTCTTGCCCTGGTACACGCCGGAGAGGATTTCCACCGTGTCCGGTTCGCGGCGCTGCGTGACGTGGCGGCTGGTGCCGGGCTTGCGGCGGTCGAGCTCCTGCTGGATGTCCGTCTCGGATAATTCCATGCCGGGCGGGCAGCCGTCGACGACGCAGCCGATGGCCGGTCCGTGGCTTTCGCCAAAAGAGGTAACGGTAAACAGCAGGCCCATGCTATTGCCAGACATCGCTTTATCCCTTGCTTATTTTTCGGTGATCGCGATCGATTTTAGCACGGGAGCGGCTTTGCTTCTGCGGCACGTTCGGCCGGCGCGGCAGGCGACCAACCCGCTACCAGGGGACGCTGCCGCTGCGACGGCGATACCAGCCGGTGACCGACAGGCGCTGCTGGCGGGCGGGCAGCACTTCGTGCCAGAAACAGTCGGACAGGAACAGCACCAGCGTGCCGGCTTCCGGCTCGATGTCGACGAACTGCTGGCATTCATCGTCCAGATAGAGCCGGATCTGCCCGCCCGCGTCCTTCGGCCAACCTTCGTTGAGGTAGAACACCGTGGTCAGGGTGCGCGCGTCGTCGTCGCGGAAGCGGTCGAGGTGTTTCTTGTAGAACGCGCCTGCCGGATAGACCGCGAAGTGCGACTCCAGCTCGGCCAAGCCCAGGTAGAGGCCGCGGTTGACCCCCCACATCACCTCGTCCATCACCGCGTTGTACGCCGCCACCGCCGGTTGTTCGGCCACCTGGTCGAGCCACAGCACCGAGTCGGAACGGATTTCGGCACGCCGCGCCTGGCCGTCGGCGCGGCCGGTGGCGGCCTCGTGGAACAGTCCTTCCTCCCACACGTCCAGGCAGGATTCACGCAGCGCCGCGGTCAGCTCCGCCGGCAGGGCGTGGGGGATGACGATCCAGCCGTGCTCGGCGAGGGCGTCGATGGCGGTGTCGAGATCGAAGTTGAGCGCGCTCATAGGGTCTTTCAGCAAAATCGGTATGCTGCGGTTTCTATCATAGGCGCCAGCCCCTGGCCAATGCGCCAGATCAAGGCGCGGCGGACGAGCGGGACGGATGAGCCCTCAGCGCCTGTTTACGATCTCGCGAGCTAGAGCGAGGCAAGGCAAAAACGGCTGAGGAAGCGGAGTTTACAAGCAGTAAATGAGCATTCCGAAGACGTTTTTAACGCCGTATCGCCGACGCGCAGCAGATCGTAAACAGGCTCTCAGCGCGCCCAGCGGGCGGCGCGCCATTCCGCCAGCCCGGCCTCGTCCAGATAGCTCCACGCCACCAGCCGGCTCGTCTTCTGTCCCTGCGCCATGGCGATGGTTTCCACGCGGCGGGCACCGGCCTGCTTGAGCGCGCGGTACAGGCCCGGCAAGTTGGCCTCCTTCGACACCAGCGACGAGAACCAGCAGCACTGCCGGGCGAAGCTGGCGCTCTCGCTGACCATGGTGCGCAGAAAACCCGCTTCGCCACCGTCGCACCACAATTCCGCATGCTGGCCGCCGAAGTTGAGCACGGTCTTGGCCGGCCGCTTGCCGCTCAGGTTGGTGAGCTTGCGGCGCGTGCCCGCCTCCGCCTCCTGCGCCGAGGCGTGGAACGGCGGGTTGCACAGCGTGAGGTCGAAACGGTCGTCGCGCTTGATCACGCCCCGGAACACGTTGGCCGAAGACGCCTGGCGGCGCAGCCTGACCGCCCCGGCCAGCACCGGGTTGGCGTCGACGATGGCCTGCGCCGAGCGCAGCGCCAGCAGGTCGATGTCCGAGCCGACGAAGCGCCAGCCGTACACCGCGCGGCCAATGATCGGATAGACGCAGTTGGCGCCGACACCGACGTCGAGCGCGTTGACGCGCGCCGGCAACGCCCCGCCGTTGCTGGCGGCCAGCAGGTCGGCCAGGTGATGGATATAGTCGGCGCGGCCGGGGATGGGCGGACACAGGTAGCCGGGTGGAATATCCCAGTGCGCGATGCCGTAATGGTGCGCCAGCAATGCCCGGTTGAGCATCTTCACCGCCGCCGGGTCGGCGAAATCCACGCTGTCGTCGCCGTAGGCATTACGGGCGACGAAGCGTGCCAGATCCGGACAGGCGGCGATCAGCGCCGCGAAATCGTAGCGCTGACGATGCGCGTTGCGCGGATGCAGCCCGGGTTTGGGTGGCGTGGTTTTGGGGTGGGTCATGAAATCGGCCACAAACAGGATGCGGCGGATTGTACGGGGTTTGCTCCCGCCTCAACACTGCCCCGTCGCCGCCGAGCCAGAACGCGGCCTGAGCCCATCCACGCCGGGCACAAAAAAACCGCACGGCCATGGGCCGTACGGTTTGGTGCCGTCCGCGAGAACCGGGGCTTGCGGGGCTCAGGCGTCCAGGTTCTTCGACACGATCTCGTACACGTCGCGCGACAGCGGCAACGCCAGCAGACGCTCCAGCTCGGCCTTCATCAGGCCTCGGCGCACCGGCTCGAGTTTCTTCCAGCGGTTGAACAGTTGCACCAGCCGGCTCGCCACCTGCGGGTTGAAGGCGTCGATGGCGGCGACCTGCTCGGCCAGGAAACGGTAACCGGAGCCGTCGGCGGCGTGGAAGTGCAGCTGGTTGCGGCCGAAGCTGCCCAGCAGCGCACGCGCCTTGTTGGGGTTCTTCAGCGAGAAGGCCGGGTGTTCCAGCGCCTCGCGCACGCGCGGCAGCGTGTCCGGCAGCTGGCAGCTCGCCACCAGCATGAAGTACTTGTCCATCACCAGCGCGTCGTCCTGCCAGCGCCGGGCGAATTCGGCGAAGCAGTGGTCGCGCTCCGCGCCGGCGCGGTCGCGCAGCGCCGACAGCGCCCCCATCTGGTCGGTCATGTTGTCGGCCTGCAGGCACTGCGTTTCCGCCGCTTCGGCCGGCCAGACGTCGTCGAGACGGCACAGCATGGCCAGCGCCAGGTTCTTCAGCGCGCGCTTGCCGGCATCCTGCGGCCGGTAGCTGCGGGTCTGGTAGAGATCGTAGGCCTCGTGCCACTCGCCGCGCAGCGCCTGCGCCAGACCGTCGAGCATCGCCTCGCGCACCTCGTGGATCAGCACCGGATCGGCATCGTCGACCAGTTCCAGCAGTTCCGCCTCGGCAGGCAGCGCCAGCATCAGCGCCTTGAACGCCGGATCGGCGGCATGGTCCTTCAACACGGCGCGGAACGCCGCCACCAGCGTTTCGGAGGACGAGCCCTGGCGCCCGGCCTGACGCTCGGCGATCTGCTGGCGCAACAGGCGCTGCCCCAGGGTCTGGCCCGCCTCCCAGCGGCAGAACGGATCGCTGTCGTGCGCCATCAGGAACGCCAGTTCGTCGTCGCGCCAGGCGAAGTCGAGCCGCACCGGCGCCGAGAAGCCACGCAGCAGCGACGGCACCGGCTCGGCCGGGACGTCGACGAACACGAAGCGTTGTTCGGCCAATGTCACGTCGAGCACGCGCGAGGTGCCCGCCGCGTCGCTCTCGCCCTCCAGCCGCAACGGCAGGTCGGCGCCGTCCTCGCCCAACAGGCCCAGCGCCAGCGGGATGTGGAACGGTTGCTTGTCGGACTGCCCCGGCGTCGCCGGACAGCTTTGCTTTACCGTCAGCGTGTAGCTCTGCTCGGCCGGGCTGTACTGGCCGCTCACGCTCAACAGCGGCGTGCCGGCCTGGCTGTACCACAGCGCGAACTGCGCCAGGTCCACACCGTTGGCGTCGGCCATGGCGGCGCGGAAGTCGTCGCAGGTGACGGCCTGACCGTCGTGGCGCTTGAAGTACAGGTCCATGCCCTTGCGGAAGCCGTCGCGGCCGAGCAGGGTCTGGTACATGCGCACCACCTCGGCGCCCTTCTCGTACACCGTCATGGTGTAGAAGTTGTTCATCTCGATGTACGACTCGGGACGGATCGGGTGCGCGGTCGGGCCGGCGTCTTCCGGAAACTGCAAGGCGCGCAGCTGCTTGACGTCGCTGATGCGGCACACCGCGCGGCTCGACATGTCGGCCGAGAACTCCTGGTCGCGGAACACCGTCAGCCCTTCCTTCAGCGACAGCTGGAACCAGTCGCGGCAGGTGACGCGGTTGCCGGTCCAGTTGTGGAAGTATTCATGGCCGATCACGCCCTCCACGTTGTGGAAGTCGTCGTCGGTGGCGTTTTCCTGTCGCGCCAGCACGTACTTGGTGTTGAAGATGTTGAGGCCCTTGTTCTCCATCGCCCCCATGTTGAAGTCGCCGACCGCCACGATCATGTAGATGTCGAGGTCGTACTCGAGGCCGAAGCGGTCCTCGTCCCATTTCATCGCGCGCTTGAGCGACTCCATGGCATGCGCCACCTTGTCCTGGTCGGCCGCCTCGGTCCACACCTCCAGCGTCACCTGGCGCCCGCCCGGGGTGGTGTGGCTGTCGCGCCGCACCGCCAGCCGCCCCGCCACCAGCGCGAACAGATAGGCCGGCTTGCGGTAGGGGTCGACCCAGCGCACCCAGTGGCGCTTCTTGTCGACCATGCCCTCGCCCACCTTGTTGCCGTTGGACAACAGCACCGGGTACTTCTGCTTGTCGGCGACGATGGTGGTGGTGAACTTCGACATCACGTCCGGACGGTCGAGGTAATAGGTGATCTTGCGAAAGCCCTCCGGCTCGCATTGGGTGAACAGGTTGCCGTTGGAAGCGTAGAGCCCCATCAGGCTGGTATTGGCGGCCGGAACGAGCTCGGTCTCGATCTCCAGGATGAAACTGTCCGGCACGTCGGCGATCACCAGCGTCTCGTCGCCCAGGCGGTAGCGCCCTTCGGCCAACCTTTCGCCGTCGAGCGTCACCGCCACCAGCTTGGCGCAGCCGTCGAGCCGCAGCTCGGTATCGTCATAACCGCTATGGCGCCGCACGAGCAGGCGCGAATAGACACGCGTCACCTCGTCGAAGATGTCGAACTTCAGGTCCACGCGGTCCAGGTTGAACGCGGGGGCCTGGTAATGTTTCAGGTATTTCACTTCGGGTTGCTGGGCCATGTCTTCACCTAATCAAGGGCCGTTTCAGGTGATTCCGCCCTGCTGCTGCTCGCTGGCGTGGTCGGCCAGCCGCGCAGACACCACTGCGGCGGGATAGCGCCGCAGCGACAATTCGGCCCGGCGATGGCGGGCCTGGCGGAATCCGTGTTTCAGTGTTTGAGCCAGCGCGCGCCGGCAGGTTTCAGCAACAGCCGGCAGGTATCGGCCGGGGCCGCCTGCAGCAGCACGTTGAACGTCATCAATTGGTCGCGCCGGAAGGCGTGCAGCTTGACCGTCTCGCCCGGCTGGAAGCGCGCCAGCGCCTTGTCCAGATCGCCCACCTTCAGGCGGTCGAGCGCCACCACCACGTCGCCGCCGGAGAGGCCGGCCTGCTGCGCAGCGCCGCCATCCAGCACGTGGGTCAGCTTCACCCCGAGCGGGTCGCTGGCGCTGCGCACGCCCAGCACCGCCCGCGCCGGCTTGCCTGCCAGCGCGTCGACCACACCACCGCGGTCGTTCGCCCCCTCGGCCGGCGCCAGCGCCATCTCCACCCCCTGGCTCGCCAGCAGCTCCGGCAACGGCAGATCGGCGGTGGAACGCAGCGCACCATCGAAGAAGGCGCGCAGATCGAGCCCGGTGGCCTCTGCCGCGAGGCGCTCCCACTCGTCCTCGGCCAGAGCCTGGCCGTCGGCCAGCCACTTCTGCCACAAGGCGCGCATCACGTCGTCGAGCGACTTGGCGTCGCCGCTCTCGCGCCGGATCAGCAAGTCCAATGCCAAGGCCGCCAAGGCACCCTTGGTGTAGTAGCTGACCAGACTGTTGGGGCTGTTCTCATCCTGACGATAGTACTTGGTCCAGGCGTTGAAACTGGATTCTTCCAGGGTCTGCTTGCGCCGCCCGGCCCCCCGCTCGACGCCGCTGATGGTCTCCGCGAGCAGGCCAAGGTAACGTTTCTCGTCGATCAGCCCGCAGCGCACCAGGGTCAGCTCGTCGTAATACGAGGTCACGCCCTCGAACGCCCACAGCAGGCGGGTATAGTTTTCCCGGCTCAGGTCGTAGGGGGAGAATGCCGCCGGCTTCAGGCGCTTGACGTTCCAGCTGTGGAAGTATTCGTGGCTGATCAGCCCCAGGAGGCGCAGATAGCCGTCGCCGATGGTCTTGTCGCCCGCCTGCGGCAGGTCGTCGCGATTGGCCAACAGCGCGGTCGAGGCGCGATGCTCCAGCCCGCCGTAGACGTCCTTGCCGACGTAGAGCAGAAACACGTAGCGCTCGAACGGCGCAGGTTGGCCGAACAGATTGATCTGCCATTCGCAGATCTTCTTCACGTCGCGAGCCAGGCGCTTGAGGTCGGCACGGAAACGGCCGGCGACGACAAACTCGTGCGGCACGCCGCAGGCCTTGAAGCTGACCCGTTCGAACACCCCCATCTCCACCGGGTGATCGATCAGCTCGTCGTAATCGGCTGCGCGGTAGACACCGAACCCGGATTTTTTCTTGACCTCGTGCGCCGGCAGGCTAGTGGCCAGCTGCCAGTCGGCGAATGCCTTGCCCGCGGGCGGCAGGATCGCCACCTCGCAGGGGCTACTTTGGTAGCCTTCCGCCATCAGGAACACGCTGCTACCGTTAAAAAAGCCGCGCTCGCCATCGAGGTACGCGCCCCGCACCGACAGGTCGAAACAGTAGACCTGATAGCGCAGGGTCAACGTCCCCGCCACCGGCGCCGCCTGCCAGCTATGCTTGTCGAGCTGGGTCAACGCCACCGCCTGTCCGGCGGACTCGGCCTGCAGCGTCACGATCTGGCGGGCGAATTCGCGGATCAGGTAGCTGCCCGGAATCCAGGCCGGCAAACGCACGATCTGCCCCTCGCGGGCCGGGCGCGCCACCGTCATGACGACCTCGAACAGATGGGCTTCAGGCGAGAGGGGGGATATCTGGTAGCAGACGGGCACGGTCATGGCGAATTACCTGTCATGGCGAAAAGCGCCGATTCTAGCATCGCACTGCGCGGAATGCTGCCCGGCAAGCCGAGTTGATCCAAATCAAAGGTCCCTTGCCTGATGACAATATAATCCGGAACAGTCGCAGCATCGGGTGAGAGCACCCGGGAGGGAAATTCCGCGGACCGAAATGCCGGACGATAGGCGCCAAAAGCACAAGCCACGGCTGGTCCGGCCAATGCAATTGTTTTAGAATGATCAGATAAATAAAGGGGGAAACTGCGTCTGTTGCCGCCATGAGCGAGCAGTGGCGCGCCCCGGGCAACGATCATGCCCTTGATTTATCTCAAGTTCGGAATTTCAGCGAGTTGAAGTCCCTTTCCACATGGGGACGGAAAACCGGGCTTCAAGTCGCCACGGATTGTAAAAAAGTTCTGAGTTAGCAACCTTGGAGAGAATCGTAAATGGAATCGCAATCCACTTATAACTATAAGGTGGTGCGCCAGTTTGCCATCATGACCGTCGTATGGGGCATTGTTGGCATGCTGGTGGGCGTCGTCATCGCCGCCCAGCTGGTGTGGCCGGAGCTCAATTTTGGGCCCTACTTCCACTTCGGCCGCCTGCGCCCGCTGCACACCAACGCCGTCATCTTCGCCTTCGGCGGCTGCGGCCTGTTCGCCACCTCGTACTACGTGGTGCAACGCACCTGTAACGTCCGGCTGATCTCGGACAAACTGGCTGCCTTCACCTTCTGGGGCTGGCAACTGGTGATCCTGGCCGCGGCCATCACCCTGCCGCTGGGACTCACGTCCAGCAAGGAATACGCCGAGCTCGAATGGCCGATCGATATCCTGATCACCATCGTCTGGGTCGCCTATGCCATCGTGTTCTTCGGCACCATCGCCATCCGCAAGGTCAAGCATATCTATGTAGCCAACTGGTTCTACGGTGGCTTCATCCTGGCCGTGGCGCTGCTGCACATCGTCAACAACCTGGAAATCCCGGTGACGATGTGGAAGTCCTACTCGGTGTACAGCGGTGCCGTCGACGCCATGGTGCAATGGTGGTACGGCCACAACGCCGTGGGCTTCTTCCTGACCGCCGCCTTCCTCGGCATGATGTACTACTTCGTACCGAAGCAGGCTGGTCGCCCGGTGTACTCCTACCGCCTGTCCGTGGTGCACTTCTGGGCGCTTATCTTCACCTACATGTGGGCCGGCCCGCACCATCTGCACTACACCGCCCTGCCTGACTGGACCCAGTCTGTCGGCATGGTGTTCTCGCTGATTCTGTTCGCACCGTCCTGGGGTGGCATGATCAACGGCATCATGACCCTGTCCGGCGCCTGGCACAAACTGCGCACCGACCCGATCTTGAAATTCCTGGTGGTCTCGCTGTCGTTCTACGGCATGTCCACCTTCGAAGGCCCGATGATGGCCATCAAGACCGTGAACGCCCTGTCGCACTACACCGACTGGACCATCGGCCACGTGCACTCCGGCGCTCTGGGTTGGGTCGGTTTCATCACCATCGGCTCGATGTACTACCTGCTGCCGCGCCTGTTCGGCCGTGAAGAAATGCACAGCGTCAAGCTGATCGAAGCTCACTTCTGGCTCGCTACCGTCGGCGTGGTGCTGTACATCGCCGCACTGTGGATTTCCGGCGTGATGCAGGGCCTGATGTGGCGCGCACTGAACCCGGACGGCACCCTGACCTACGCCTTCGCCGAAGTCGTCAAGGCCACCTACCCGTACCACTTTGTCCGCCTCTTGGGTGGTGCCCTGTACCTGACCGGTATGCTGGTCATGGCTTACAACACCTTCCGTACCGTCACTGCCGGTCGCGCCGTTGACGCCAAGATCCCGTCCGTCACCGCCTCGGCACACGCTTAAGCGGAAAGGGTTAAGAAGAACATGGAAAAGATTCAGAAACTGGTTGAAGAGCACGTCGGCTACCTGATCGTATTGACCGTCCTGGTGATCAGCGTGGCCGGCCTGGTGGAAATCGTACCGCTGATGTTCCAGAAATCCACCACCGAGCCGGTCGCCGGCGTCAAGCCGTACAACGCGCTGCAACTGGCGGGGCGTGACATCTACATCCGCGAAGGCTGCCACGTCTGCCACTCGCAGATGATCCGCCCGTTCCGTGCCGAAACCGAGCGTTACGGTCACTACTCCGTGGCCGGCGAGTCGGTTTACGACCACCCGTTCCTGTGGGGTTCCAAGCGCACCGGCCCGGACCTGGCCCGTGTCGGCGGCCGCTATTCCGACGAATGGCACCGCGTGCACCTGACCAACCCGCGCGACGTGGTACCGGAATCCAACATGCCGGCCTTCCCGTGGCTGGCCAAGAACCTGGTCGACGCCGAAGTGCTGCCAAAGAAGATGGCCGCACTGCGCAAGGTAGGCGTGCCGTACACCGACAAGGACATCGCCGAGGCAACCGCCCAGGCGCAAGGCAAGTCGGAACTGGACGCTGTCATCGCCTACCTGCAAGGTCTCGGTCTTGCACTCAAGAACGTACGTTAAGCCATGGATTGGACCAATCTGGGGCGCAGCCTGTTCACGGTGTTCTGCTTCGTCGTGTTCATCGTGATCCTGCTGGGGGCCTACAGCAAGAAATCCAAGAAACGGTACGAGGAGGCAGCCAACCAGCTGTTCCTCGATGACGACAAGGTGCAGGAGGCCGGCAAGGACTCGCCGGCCTCCAACGGAGCAAAACAATGAGTGATTTCGTAAGTGATTTCTGGGGCGTATACATCGCCGTCGTGGTAATCGTCGGCATCGTAGGCCTTGCCTACCTGCTCTTCAGCCAGTCCAAGACCAACCTGAAGAAGGGCGAGAAGGTCGAGACCGTCGGCCATGTCTGGGACGACGACCTGGAGGAGTACAACAACCCGCTGCCGCGCTGGTGGATGATGCTGTTCTACATCACCCTGGTGTTCGGCGCGGTGTACCTAGTGCTCTACCCCGGCCTTGGAACCTTCAAGGGTATCCGCGGCTGGACGTCGGTCGGCCAGTACAACGAGGAGCGCAGCCAGGCCGAAGCCAAGTACCAGCCGCTGTACGACAAGTTCCTGAAGCAGGACATCCAGACCGTGGCGGCCAATCCGGAAGCCCAGGCCATGGGCAAGCGCCTGTTCCAGACCTACTGCGTGCAGTGCCATGGTTCTGACGCCCGCGGCGCCAAGGGGTTCCCGAACCTGACCGACAACGACTGGCTGCATGGCGGCACGCCGCAGAAGATCGAGGAGACCATCACCATCGGCCGTCACGGTCAGATGCCGGCCTGGGGTGCGGCATTCGGCGAGGAAAAGGTCAAGGACGTGGCCAACTACGTGATGTCGCTGTCCGGCAAGAAACATGACGCCGACCGCGCGGCTCGCGGCAAGGAAACCTTCTCCGCCGTGTGCGCGGCCTGCCATGGCCCGGACGGCAAAGGCAACCAGGCCATGGGGGCTCCGAACCTGACCGACAACATCTGGCTGTACGGTGGCACCGAAAAGACCATCATCGAGACCATCACCAACGGTCGCAACAACCAGATGCCGGCCTGGAAGGACTTCCTCGGCGAAGGCAAGGTACACCTGCTGGCGTCCTACGTCTGGGGGCTGTCCAACAACACCAAGGCTCAGTAAGTCTTGATTCGCAATACTGCCCGCTCGTCGCGGGCAGTATTGCTTGGCACCAATGCTTAGCATGCAAACATAATATAAAATTTTTAATAGAAGCTTTCGGCAAATCGGTATACACCGCTTTCCCAAAATCTTTTCGCAGGAAATCACGATGCCCGAATCACTGAAAGATATCCCCATCAAGGTGGAGCAACGTGCCACGCAGAAGAATGCGGCACAGGACACCACGGAAGTGTCGTTGTACGAAGAGCGTCAGAAAATCTATCCGCGCAGCGTCAAAGGCCTGTTCAACAACTGGCGCATCGTGTTCGTGCTGGGCACTCAGCTCGTCTTCTTCGGCATTCCCTGGCTGATGTGGAACGGTCGCCAGGCCGTGCATTTCGACCTGGTCAACCGCCAGTTCCACCTGTTCGGGCTGACCATCTGGCCGCAGGACTTCGTCTATCTCGCCGCCCTCCTGATATGCAGCGCCTTCGGTCTGTTTGCCTGGACCACCATCGCGGGTCGGCTGTGGTGCGGTTATTCCTGTCCGCAGACGGTGTACACCGAGATCATGCTGTGGATCGAGCAATGGGTTGAAGGCGACCGCAACAAGCGCATGAAGCTCGACAAGCAGCCGATGAACCTCACCAAGTTCCGCATCAAGTTCACCAAGCATACGCTGATGGTGCTGTTCTCCTTGGTCACCGGTTTCACCCTGGTTGGCTACTTCACGCCGATCCGGGATCTGGTCGCCGCCGCGCCGGGCTTCAATTACGGTCCGTGGGAAACGTTCTGGATGTTCTTCTACGGCGGCTTCACCTATTTGTTCGCCGGCATGATGCGCGAGCAGGTGTGCAAGTACATGTGCCCGTACGCCCGCTTCCAGGCCGTCATGTTCGACGCCGATACGCTGATCATTTCCTACGACGAGAAGCGCGGCGAACCGCGTGGCGCCCGCAAGAAAGGCCTCGACCCGCGCAGCGAAGGGCTGGGCGATTGCATCAACTGCAGTATCTGCGTGCAGGTCTGCCCGGTCGGCATCGACATCCGCAACGGTTTGCAATACGAATGCATCGGCTGTGCCGCCTGTATCGACGGCTGCGACGAGGTCATGGACAAGATGGGCTACCCGCGTGGCCTGATCCGCTACACCACGGAAAATGCCCTGGAAGGCAAATACAGCGAGAAGGAGATCGTGTCGCGCCTGAAACGGCCGCGCGTGGTGCTGTACTCGCTGCTTCTGCTCACCATTCTGATCGCTGCCGTCGTCTCGTTCTCGCAACGCAAGCCGTTTAAGGTGGACATTATCCGTGACCGCGCCTCGCTGGTCAGAGAAACCGACGAAGGCTGGCTGGAGAACAGCTATAGCGTGAAAATCATCAACGTCTCGGAACGAACCCAGCGCTTCCAGCTCACAGTCGAGGGTCTGCCGGGAATCAAGCTGGAAACCGACAAGCCGATCATCACGGTCAAGGGTACCGAAACCGAAACCGTGCCGGTACGTGTCGAGGCCGACCCGCAATACGCCACCAAGGGCAGCCACGAAATCCACTTCGTGATCCAGTCCGCCGACGATCAGGCGCTGCGCGTGGAAGAAAAATCAAGTTTCATCGGAGAATAAGAGATGCAGAAGGCCCTCAATGTTTCGCGTCCCTGGTATCGGGAGCGCTGGCCATGGCTGCTGATGGCGGGCCCCGCTATCGTCGTGATCGCGGCCTTCGTCACCTTCGGCATCGCAGTCAAGAGCGACGACGGCATGGTGGTGGACGACTACTACCAGCAAGGCAAGGAAATCAACAAGCAACTGCACCGCGATGAGGTGGCCAAGGCCATGGGGCTGTCGGCCCAGGTTCTGTTCAGTGACGACATGCGCCAGGTGCGCGTCATCACCAGCAGCAAGCAGCCGCTGCCGGCCGAGCTGGAGCTGCAACTGCTGCACCCCGCCCAGGACGACTTCGACCAGCACATCACACTGCACCGCGTCAGCGACAACGTCTACCAGGGCACAGTGAAGCCCGCGCCGGCCAACCACTGGTATCTGCACCTGGAAGACAAGAGCAAGCAGTGGCGGGTGCAGGGCGATTGGCGCTCGACCGAAGGCAACCAGGTTCTGCTCGGCACCCCTGCCCTGACCCCGGTGGAGAACTGAGATGAAGCGCCGACACGCCCTGCTGGGACTGGCCGCACTGGTGTTGAGCGGCTGCGCCACGCAAGGCGGCTATACCCCCGCTTACCTCAACGGCACCGTGTCGCTGGCGGGCAGCCCGCTCGAGCGCGCTGGCAGCATGGTGCGTGTGACCCTGCTCGATGTCAGCCACAGCGATGCTCCGCCGCGCGTTCTGGCGGAACAATACCTGGAACAGCCCCCGACCTTCCCCGCCGGGTTCTCGCTGTGCTATGACCGCCACGCCATCCAGGCCGATGGGCACTACGTCGTGGAGGCACGGGTCTTCGTCGATGGCGAGCTGCGCCTGGCCAGCCGCGAGCCACGCCGGGTATTGGACGGCTCCAGTGCCACGGTGGAAATCAGCGCCGAGCCGGTGGCACGCTGAGCGGCTGTGCCAGATTAAAAAAACGGGGAGCCTGGCTCCCCGTTTTAACATGTTTGTGGGGATTAGTTCTAGTTCCATCTTCCTTGTTAAAGCCTTGCCCAGCAAGGGTTTCCTAGAAAGTCATCTTTGTCGGGGTTACACTGAAATTGTCAGGGTTACGGCTACAACGTAACCCCATGAGTAACCCCAGCGAGGAGATGACACCATGGAATCGTCCCGGTTTACCTTCACCAAGGGCAAGCTCGACGCGCTGCCGCTGCCCGAGCCCGGCAAGCGCATTACCGTCTACGACGACAAGGTGAACGGACTCGCGTTGCGGGTCACGGCCACCGGGCACAAGTCGTTCTCTGTATTCAGGCGTGCAGCCGGTGGCGAACCGGTGCGCGTTTCATGTGGCACCTACCCCGACACCACCATCGCCATGGCGCGAACAAAGGCGCTGGAAGCCATCCGCAAGCTGGCAGGCGGTGAGTCACCAAACGCCGCCAAGCGGGCCGAGAGAGCCAAGCCAGCCGCGATGACACTACGGGAGGCGCTGATGGAATACACCCAGCGAGCCCGCCGTGCAGACGGCAAACCCCTGAAGGAATCGACCCGGCGCGATTACCTGAAAGCGGTCAAGGGCAGCGCTACCAAATCCACCGGGCGCGTCACGAAGCCCGGCCTGTTGGCACCGCTGGCCGAAAAGCGGATCGACCAGATCAGCAGCGACGACATCCACGACTGCTATAGCGCCGCCCAGCTGCGCGGTGAACGGCAATCGGCCTACGCCATGCAAATTTTGCGGGCGACGCTGAATTTCCATGGCGTCACCACCGCCGGCAGTCCCTTCGATAAGAGCACGGCGCGGCGCAACCGCATCACCCTGCCACCCGCGCATGCAGCGGATAAATCCATTGAGCCGGAAGATATTGGCCGGTGGTGGCTGGCCCTGAGTGAGATGGAGGAAACCGCCACAGTGCGGTACATCCAGTTTCTGGCCCTGACCGGCTGCCGGCCATCCGAACCGCTGGAAATCAAGGTTGAAAATATCGACTTCAAGCGACAAACGATTACCTTGTTCGACACCAAAAACCGGGGCGATCATACCTTGGTGCTGTCAAAACAAGCTTGGGCCATCGTCGAAAAGCAGGCGGCAGATAAAGCGCCGGGTGAACTGTTGTTCAAAGCAGCATGGTCATATGAAGCCGTCGCTGCCATTCGGGAAAAATGCGGCGTCCCTTTCAATCGCAAAATGTTAAGAAGTACGTTCGCCAGTATCGCCGAACCGCTGGTATCAACTTATTGCCTCCGAAAAATGTTGAATCACCGACAAGCGGGTGATATCACTGGTAGGCATTACGTTCGCAAATCGGAACAGCAGCTTCGTGAGGCTTGGCAAGCGGTCGCCGACTGGCTCGACCAGCAGGCCGAGTTCGCCAAGGGTAACGTGGTTTCGATAACTGACCGTTTGGCCTGAGTGCAAAATAGCGACACCTCATAGCCGTTATGATACATATCCCGTAAAACACATCCTGATTACCCCTACGACAATGGGCTGGTGAAAACACCAGCCCATTTTGTTTTGTTCGGAATTTAAAAATCGGCTTTAAAAAACCGTGGCAACTGGGATTTGCTTCGCTTCCATTCCTGCGAGTATGGTGAAAATCGTCAAATGTACTGGCGCATTCACCAGCTTAGTTTGGAGGGGAAACATCATGGCTGTCACCAAAATCGACACCGCGTTCGAGCGCCTTAATAACGTTGAGGCAGCTCAATATCTCGGCATTGCAGTATCCACACTGAATCAGTGGCGCTGCGACAAAAAACCGTTTATTCCGTATTTGCGAATTGGCCGTCTGGTGTTTTACCGGAAAGTCGATCTCGACAAATTTATCGAAGCCGGCGCGGTGACGGAATAACGTCGTGGCATTTTCAGAGGGGGATAATCATGAAGCTGAAAAAGGAAAGCCCGCCCATCGGGGAAATGGAGCGGGCACAGGAAGGGAATCTGCAAAACCAGTATAGCATCGCCACCGAGAGTCTTTCCACGCTAGATGGTCAAAAACTCTGGCTGGCGCACCGGGGCGGTATTCCCTACCCGCCGACCTATAAAGAACGCTCCGAACGCTACACTCTGAAAACAGCCTTGGAAGTGGTCGCTGACGAGGTTTTGGACGGAGTATGCCTGTTCAACGGCGAGGGTATTTACCATGACGGCAAGCGGCTGGTGATTATCAACGTGTACACCACCGAGCCGCTTGAATCCCTGCCGTTCGATTTGCTGCGCCGGGTGCCGACGTATATTGAAAAAACCGATTTCGGCTATTGCGCCATGTACTGGTTTCCCGACGCGTGGGCAGCACAGTATTCCGGCGTGGAACATGTATGGTTGGATAATGGCGCACACGTCGAAATCTTTTTCGACCCCGACCATTCTGAAGCCCCGTTCATTCCCTTGACGTTCGAAACAGTGGGACCACCCCACCCTATTGCTTCACCCGCCGATGCCGTCCTCGACGACAGTTTGGGGGGAATGTTGAAGGAGCAAGAAGAGGTCAAATCAGGCGTGGTGCCATTCCCGTCACCGTTCAAGGGACCGATGGCCGAGGCCGTCAAAGCGGCGCGTAACACCGCCTTCAAGGACCAACCGGGGTTGATCTGTCTGGCAGTGCTGATTGGCATGGCGGCGGGGTGTAGCGGCTATTACAAGCGGCCCAATGGGGGCCGGCTCAACCTGTACGGCTGCGGCATCGCCGATACGGGCGAGGGCAAGGAACAACCGCTCCAGACGGCTATCGCGGTGGCAGCACAGGCAGGAGCCCAAGTCTTCGGCAAACCGGCATCAGGACAAGCGCTGGAAGACCTCCTTGTGAGCCGCCATGGCATGCTGCTGGAAATTGACGAAATCGCCCACTTCCTGCAAGCCGTCACCAACAGCCGCGCCCCCTCTTACCAGATAGAGATGGCAGCCAACCTGCTCAAGCTGTTCGGTGCAGGCAAGAGCGCCCACCGCACGCGTGCTAGAGCCAACATGAAGGAGCCACCGCGAACGGTGCAGCATCCTGTTCTGAGCCTGATCGGCTTTGCCACACCGAAGAAGCTGGGGCAGGCCGTCACCGTTGACAACGTGGCGGACGGCTTGCTCGGGCGGTTCCTGTTCGTGCTGGGCGAGGATCACCCCTTGCCACGCCTCGACATTGGTGAACTGACGCTGCCGAAATCCGTGAAGGATGCAGCGGTGGCCGTTCAGCTTGCCCCCGGCAAGCGCATGTTGATGATCGACGGCCAGACGACGACCGACATTACCGTCAACGACACGCCGGAGGGCAAGGCCCGGCTCGGTGAATTGCTGATGGAGTTCGACCGAAGCGCCCATGGGGCATCGTCACCCTTCGCCAAAGCCCTACATGTGCGTAGCGCGGAAAAAACCGAGCGCATCGCCGGAGTATTGGCCGTGTGGGATAGCCCCACCGCGCCGGTTGTCACTCTGGCGCACGTCGAATGGGCAGCAGCAGCGGTACGGGCATCCAACGCAGCGGTATTGGCTTTCGTCGAAAAGCACATGCACGGGGGCGCGGTACAAGAACATGCAGCCAAGCTGCGCGATCTGATACCGCGCATTCTAAGCGGCGAACTCAAGACAAGATCGGGGTCGAAGGCCGAGGCCAACGCCGTGAAGGCTGGATGGGTGCCATGCTCGACGTTGTTGCGGCACTCGGGGCTGTCGGCCAAAGACCTGGATGTTGCGCTATTCCAGTTGGCGGCGCTCGGTGAAACCGAGGAAAGCCGCCTCGATTCCACCCACCCCAACGGGCGGGTAGTGCGGCTGGCGGTGGTGCGGCTAAGGGAAGAGTGACACCCGGGGTAGCGTTCAAGCGTTCAGAACGGTTCATGAAGTGTTCAGTGAACAGTAAACCCCGCACCAGCAAAGGGTTTGAGAGGTATTTATATATGTGTTCACTACTACTCCCTCTCTCTCCAGAAATTAATTATTTTGCCGGGTGAAATTAATTAAAAAATCATTTTTTAATTGTTTTTGTGTGTGTGAGAGGTAGCGTGGGCGTGAACGGGTGAAAACACCCCTGAAAGCCTTGCTGGGCGCGGGTTTAAGTGTTCATGAACAGTAGTGAACGATAGCGAACGATTGACGCGGGTGAAGGAGGGTGTGTGATGGGCAAGATGAAATCCGTGCTGTTAGCGCCGCGCTCGCAGACGCGGGAGGTAAATGAAGCCGAGGCGGCCCGCCTGCTTCAGACCGGCTCATGGTGCCGGGTGGCCGGCGTTGCACCGATCAGCAAAGGCGCAGCGGTGCAAAGGAAGTACCGTGCCCACCGCAAAGAGTTAGGCGAAAAGATGTTTCTGGTCTGGTTGCCGGAAGACGTTTTCGACTGTCTGTTGGCGCTGAAACGCGAGAGTGAGAGCAACGCGGCGCTGGTGGCGCGGCTGGTACGGACGCTCAAAATTATTCTGTAGGCGCGGTGAACATGCCTTGTTCCCGACACACGATTTAGCGGCCAGAATTTTGATCGACCCAAACGCCAAAAAGCCGTTGTTCGGACTAGTAGTCCCGACAATGGAAAGCCGCAAAGCCTTGCCCTGCTTGGCTTTGCGGGTGGTGTTCCGCTGTGGGGTTACGCTGCGGGGTAACACTTGGGGCTGCAAAAGAGGCAATTCTGCACAGCGGAACAACTAGGAGGATGAAGCATGCAGACGACCGCACTCAGCACTGCCGACACCGACCGCAAGCTGTTGGCCGGCGAGCGGCTGACGCCTGCCGAAATTGCCCATATCCATCAGCTCGACGCGGTGGCGCAGACGGCCCTTGCCGCCAAGGCTGGCCGCTCCGCTGGTGCGGCGACCCGGAACGTCAATCAGGCCGCCCCGATGCAAACCGCCATCGCCAAGGCGGCAGCGCTGGCATCGCTGTTCGACGTCAAGCCCTGCCACCGTGTCCGCGAGGTGCGAAAAGTAATCCAGGAATTAACTCCGGCACGCTTCGGCCTGCTGGCGGTGCCGGAGCGAAAGACGGTAAAGAAGGTAATCGACGCGATAATCGATGATGAATAAAGGGACGCCGGAACTGGCGCGGAGATAATCCTAAGAACGGACACGGTCTTATTTCCATGCACCTGATGGAACATGGAGATTCATGAAATGGCCGACAATGCCCTCGCCCCCGCCGAAACCCGCGTCAAAACCGCCGCCTTGCCACGTGGCAACCTGAAATTGCGCGAATACGCAAACCAGACCTTTCGCGCCATCGCCCCGCGCGGCACGACACGCGAACGGCTGACCGATAGCGACTATTGGAGCATCGTGGCCGATTTATTCACGGCTTTCGACGAAATCATCGTGATTTCCGAGAGTCGGGACTTCTATGCCCGTTTGGTCGTGTTATCAGCGGGACGCGGCTATTGCCAGCTCGAACTGCTCGAATACCACGCGCTCGCGCCTCTGGTGGTGACGCAAGAGGGATTGCCGCCCAATCACGAAATTATTCATTTGGGATGTGACGACCTGTACGCGGTGCGGCGATGCAGCGACGGCATTATCTTGGGCAAGGGTTTTCCAAGCCGGGAAGAAGCACTCGCCTTTCTCGTCGAGCACGCGACGCTGAGGTAATCAGCCATGGACCCGGAAACCCAATTGCTCGCCCTTGCTCACACACAAGCCGTCGCCCGGCAGTTCATTGCTTGGCGGGGTGACCTAGCGAGCCTGATCGTATTTATCAGGTACAGCATGGGTGATAAAGCTCCTTCCGCTGATCAACTGGATAATTTCCTTCGCCGTGAATCTACCCAGCGCGTTCTTGAAGGCCGGTATGAAACCGGCTTGTGGCGTGCCAGTGACAAAACTTTCCGCCTTGTGTGCCTCGCGCATCCCATCGACCCCGAAATCGCTAAACGCCGGCTCTCGCGCTATCCGCTGTCGTGCAACCAGTGCTCTTTCTGCCAAATTGATGAAGGCGGTCGGGCCGGGCTAGACCTTATCCAAGAGCTAGACATTCGCCGTGAACCGGTAAGTCCTTCAAGATATTTGCACAGGGCTTGTCAAAGACCCTGGAACGCAATGCGGGCCTTGGTGGAACGCGCCGAAAGCGAGCACGAACCATGAAAGCCATGAAAGCCGTCTCGTATTGGTCAGCGCTCGACACGATACGCGAAACCGCCGTCGATTCTCAATGCGTATGGGCGGGTGATATTGATGCGTTGATGGCGCTGGTGGCGGGTAAGTCCAGAATTACCAAGGCTTATCGCGATTATCTGATGGCCGAATTACAGACTGCTGAAACGGCCCACATCCTTTCCAAGCGCGGCGTTGCCTACCACGCCGAAGCGGGTGAAATCCGCTTTGCGCTATTGCCCCAGCCCAAACCCGAATCGCCCTTCAAGCCGACGCGGAGAAACTTATTGTGAGCGAATTTGACCTTGTGCCCAACGATGGCGGCGACCTTCAGCCCTACCAGCCGGATACCCCGCTATCACCCTCGAACGACGGCTGGCTGATTCCCGCGCCGGATTTCATCACCGACCATCAGTCTTATTCCAGCGGTGGCGGCGTCGAAATCTTCGGGGCCGATCTTCCACCCGGCACCACGATGCAGCAAGCGCGGCAGGGTCTGGTTGAGGTGGGTAAAGTTTTTTCCAAAGACATGGCGTCTTTTGGTTTCGATAGTTGGATGGCCGAGGCTGCTGTGGAATGGCTGTTAGCAAACGCCTTTTTGCCCCCCGCACCAACCGAAGTTCGGCACAACTACAATTTGCACGGTTTCAAAATCCCGCCACAAGATCGTGACGCCACCGTGTCGTTCTTGAACCATATGTTTCGAGCCGGTGCGCCGCTGAAATTCGTACAGGCTGCGCTGTGGTGGATATCCCAGCCACAGCAAGGGCAGCAACGGCAAAGCCAAAACCGGGGACAAGTCCACAGCACGGATCAAATGTCGGACGCGCAGTGGGCGAAATTCGTCGCTAAGAATGAACAGGACGTGGTGAATGGCCAGAATGCGTTACGCCAGCATTGGGGGGCGGCATTCAAGCTCAATATGTCCATCGTCAGCGAGTTCTTTCGCAGCCTGCCAGTAAATGATCGCGAGCGGTTAAACACGACCATTCTGGAAAACGGCGTGCTGGCCATGTCGGACCCGACGACAATTCTTTTCCTATATGACCAAGCCATCGGTGGCCAATTGCCGAGCGGTGCCGCACTGGCCAAGGAAATCAGCGACATCGAGAATTACATGCGAACAAACCGAAAAGCCTACATTCAAAACGAGAGATTGCAGGCTCGTTATCGGGAGTTGGTTTCTCGCCGCGACGGCGGGTGAAAAGGAGGGATTCAAAATGGCTTATGTTTCTTCAGGACTTCGCAAAATCGCCGATCTCGGGTTTGCTTCGACTTCGCAAGGAAATGCCTTATGGGTTTATAGCTCGTCCGACCCGCACGCCACAGTGGAGGGTGTGAACTACTTTAGTGGAACGGCATACGGCTCATATTCAACCAACTGCGTTGGCATGGTGGTGGGTGATATCGTGATCGTGCGTAACGTGTCCACCGCTGGCACCAGCGCCGTGACGGTGCATGCTGTGTCCAGCGTCACCACCAGCACCGGCCAGTTTCACCCCAGCCTGCACGCAACGATCTCGGCGGCTTCGTCATGAGCATCTTGCGACGGCGAAAGCCGGAAGATCACGATCTGATCAGCGCCATCGGTCGAGCGGTTGCACAAGTGCTGGCCGGCGAGGTGCCGGCCACCCCGGACCCACCGCCAGCCGCCCCACAGGGGCGGCACATGCGTGCGCTGCTGCGCGACATGCAAACCCCTTCGCCAGTGGCCAGAAAGCCGCCAGTGCCTGTTTCTGCGCCAGTGCCGGCCCATGCCCAAGAGTTCATCACGCCCGGCGAAGAATACTTGCCGGCTAATACGCCCAAACCCAAGCGCCCGCTTCCGCCAACTAAAATTATTCGTGACGCAGCGGGTCTGGCTTATGCGATGCAAACAGGGGAAGCACACTATTATGTTCAGCGCGACGCGAACAACCGGATCGCTGCCGTCGTCGCCGACAACGGTTTTATCGTGCGCAACAAGCGCGATGAAAATGGCCGTATCAGCGAAATCTGGTCCGAGGGCATTCCACCAAACCCATGGGGTGAATGATGGCCATTTTATTTCAGAGCGAAGACGCAACGCTGTTGAAAGCTTTCATCGAAGCGCGTGCCTTGATGGAGGCGATGGCGACACTGATTCCAGAAAGCCTTCGGGAGAATCTTCCCCGTCCCGAGGCCACGGTGCGTTTCAAATACCGTGACGATGGTGAGATTGAATGCATTTTCTGTGCTGTGGACAAGAGCGATGGCTAGAAAACCCACGGCAGCGGAAAAGGCCGCGCTGATCGGCACGGTACAGCCGTACAAGCGCACGGCCACCGAAAAACGCCCACCAATGGATAAATCGCTGCCCCGGCCCGGTCATGGCTTGTCTAAAACCGGCAATCTGGCCGACCCGAGTCTCAACCGTGGTGGACGGAAACCGGGCAGCAAAAACAAGAAAGAGATATCGGAATCCATGATGTCGGACATTATGGAAACTTATATGGCCATGGGGGGAGTGCGCTGGTTAACTCGCTGGGCCAAAGCTAATTCTGATCTTTTCGTAAAAGTAGTATTGAGCAGGCTGATGCCAACCCCGTATGTGGAGCCCGTTGATTCACCGGCACCCACGGTTTACAACAATCTCACCTTGTTGAATCGGAACGACCCGAACGCCTTGCGCGACGCGGCGCTACAGATTGCCTTCGCCTTGCGCCTCGCCATGGAAGACGACCCGAGTAGAGCGGTTGCCAATTTGCCGTCAGCGCCTGCCCGTATTATCGAGCCTGTGAAGGAACCGCCACCGCCCTATGAGCCGGAAGCCAGCGCACCTATCGATGTGTGCCAGGACAGCCTGCAAGATCAGACTCAGGCAGCGGCGGCGCACGAACTGATCCGAAACACCGTTGAAAAAGACCTTGTGACTTACAGCGGTTCGGGCAGTGAACAGGGCGATTTCCGCAAAAAGAAACCCGCGTCAGGGGCATGAAACGCGGGGGATGACGTACCCCAGGATGGGCAGAACCGGTGATCAAGAAAACGAGCGCCACGGAGGCCCGCCCCTGGCGGCGCCCAGGTCGAGCGCCGCAAGCTATATTGCTCCCTCAGACAGTTCCAACTGGATCAATCCCGGCTCACACGGGGCGCTACAGGCAAGAGTCCCTAGTGCTCAATTAAGCCCGGCCTAAGCTGGAGTCGCTAAGCTACTCGCCCGCCCCCACCATCCAGAGACTAATCTTGGAAGAATTGAACCGCTCACTGTTCCTGATGATCAATGCCGGCTCACATCCTGCGCCGGGAATGCTGGTACTAGCCACGGTCCTTGCCGAGTGGCTGATTGATGGCTTGCCGTTTCTTTTGGCCGGTATGTGGCTCTGGGCAAAACCCGAGGGAAGGCTTGCTGCGGCAAAAGCAGCTTTAATCATTGCCTTGGCACTACTGTTGAACCAGACGATCACCCTGTTGTGGATGCATCCACGACCCTTCATGGTGGGTTTGGGGCACACCTACCTCGCGCACAAACCCGAAGCCTCATTCCCGAGCGACCATGCCACGGTCCTCTTTGCTTTGGCGCTGGCCTTGAGCCAGTGGTCCCGTCCGGTTGGATGGGCACTAACTCTGACGGCGGTGGCAGTAGGTTGGTCCCGTGTTTACCTTGGAGTGCACTTCCCATTTGATATTGTTGGCGGATTCGCTGTAGCAGCGGCCAGTCACTTCATTCTGCAAGGCCGACTGGTCAGCCAACTGATTGAAGCGACGTTGATGGTCTATGCGCAAAAGCTGTACCGCCAGATATTCGCGTGGCCCATCGCCAGAGGGTGGGTGAAGTCATAAAGTCAGGTTGGACCAGGGATAGTCGGCTCAGGGTGCAGATGTACAATGGTCAGGGCGGAATCTGACCGTCTCCCCTCAGCTGCATTGGGCGCTGATTGCAGTGTAGAAGGTGCAGACTGAGGCCTTAGACGGGCATTCTCAGACACGGCTATTCACGAAAGCTAGATCGTAGAGATCGAGTAAGTCGGGAAAGCCGCCACTGCCGCATACCTGGAAGCGCATGAAGTACGACTTACCAACCCGGATAAAGCTGTTCGCTTGGCTGCGATCAACATTGGACAGCCCGTCGATACCGGTCGGCATCGACCACTGATCGCCCCTCTTACTGGTAAAGCGGAAGCTTTCCAGCGTGGCACCGCTCCGACTGAACTGAACGCCATCAACCTTCACCACACCGGCTCGCTGCTCGCAGCCGCTTCCGTTGGCTGTAAGCGCTGCGTTCATTGCCACCAGCCCAACCACAACCTCTTTCGAAACTTTCTTGCCCTTTACCGATATTTCTTTCGTCACCGTCAAGAGCTTCGGAACAGTATCGCTTGGGTCGGCCAATGCAAAAGCGGAGAAGGACAGGGCAACCATGGCGGCTACCACCGTTAGTCGTGTCATAGAAGCTGGCTCCGGTTCATAACCCCAACATCATATCACTGCGATGGTTCGGTGCATCCCACCAACGCGGCAGGCTGGTATGAAGTCACATCGGTAGGGTCAGCAGAAGGCAAAAAGCCCGGCAGCGAAGCTGGGCTTTCTTGAAAGAGGTCGAGTTGCTCAGGGGCGAACAGGTCACCCTGAACAGGGGCAGCGTCTGACATGGTGCAGATTCCTTAGCGTGAACTTGTTAAGCGCCCAGCAAAGAGCAAATCGGCGCTTCACCAATTATAGAAGAAACCCCAGCGTCGGTTATTCAGAATTAAAACCATAACAAATAGGCTCGATCGGAATGACTGCTTCCCTCCGCAGCGAGGGTCGGCAGCCGCGCCAAAGAAGTTAGAAGCACATTGTCTAACAACATTGTGCTCAATCAAAGCAGTCTTCTTCGTCATCAGCTCTGAGCGCCGCTTAGAACCAACTCCAGCCATTTCCCTTACACTGTTTCCTGCTAGCCAATCGTAGTTATCTGCGAGACATTCATGCACAGGTTGAGAATGGAAAAAAACCGTTCAAATTGCTTAATCAGATGTCTTAACCAAATAAAATTGGTATGAGGGCAGTCCGTGCACAATCTTTATTTTGTCGTAAAAAATATTTGAAAATGCATCAATTGCCATTTTAGGAATTTTTAGCGGTGTATTATGCATTTCATAACCGAAATTCCACAAATAATCGTCAAATACCATTAGCCCACCCACTTTGAGTAGTGGGAATGAAAGGACTGCATCGGTTAGAACATCAGCCGCAGTATGTGATCCATCAACATAAACTAGGTCAAATGCATTATGTAGATTTTGTGAGATCAGATTGGCACATCCCATCAAAGAAGTCATCTTGAGCTTTGACAGGTGGATGTCATTTGCTACTTTGCTGGAAGCAATCTGAACATTGTGATCAAATCGACGTTCAACAGCTCCCATGTCATGGTCGAAGGCAACATGTTCGTCACTTCCTCCCCATGTATCAATGCAGACCAAATTGACAGAATTTTTTGCCCCACACTGTTCAATCATGAAACAGGTTGAGTTACCTTCATAGGACCCAATTTCTAAAATAGATTGGTAGCTCCCCGATTTTAAGAGCGCAGTCCACACACTCCGCAGATCTACCTCTACCCCCCGCTCATACACATTACCGCCAAACCAGTCATTGGTGAATTGATATTCCATTTGATAACCTTATAAAGATAGGGCTGCATTGCTCAACATGAGTAATCCACAACAAAGTATACTTTTTTGCGCATGGATGCGTAAGGAAAGCAGGGACCGATAGAAAACAGTTAGGACATTCATGTATTGGCGATGTCGATTGCTGGCCGATAGTGGTCATGCTATCACAATGGCATGAGCGTCCGCTTTGGCCGAACTAGAGGCTGCTGGTGGATGTGCTTCGAACCACTGCTATGGGTCGAAAGTAAGTATTCCTCATGTCAGAAAGCCGACATTGGGCTTCGCGGCATGGAGGATGACGGGTATGTAGCCCTGAACTGACATACAGGGCTGGTGGGATGGAAGACAGCTATGGCCGAGTTGTTCACGTAGGCCAAACGGCAGCTTACAGGGTCAAGCAGCCAATCCAATGGCACGCATCCAGATTTGCCAACCGGCAGATTGTGGCCGCTAGCAGCTATTGTATAGCATTGTCATTATTGCCCGCTGTGTTCCAGTGTGGAGCCAGCCAGAGAAGGAGCCAAGCAGGCTGTGGCAGGGATGGCGACGCGGAGCGCTACCGGCGCGAGGGGCCAGTGGCTGGAACGCAACAGTACGTTCATATCGTAACCCCCATGTAGCCCCAACCCCAAAAGCAAAAGGGCCTTGCATTGCTGCAAGGCCCGTCGTTATTAGCTTTCAGTCCTAATATCTATCTCTCAAAACACAGAGCCTGGCTCCCCGTTTTCATTCCAGCCTCAAACCGGCCGCAGCCGTGCAGTGAAGTGGCGTAGAATCGGCGGCTCGTAATCGAAGCACAAGCCGCGGATCGAGGCGGCACGCCGCTTGACGTCGATCAGGCAGTCGGCGATGTAGTCCATGTGGTCGTTGGTATACACCCGGCGCGGAATGGTCAGACGCAGCAGCTCGAATGGCGACGGCTCCTGGCCGCCGGTCTGGGGATTGCGCCCGAGCAGCAGCGAGCCGATCTCGACACCGCGGATGCCGCCCTCCAGATACAGCTCGCACGCCAGCGCGTGGGCGGGGAACTGCTCGGCCGGGATATGCGGCAACAGCTTTTTCGCGTCGACAAACACCGCGTGTCCGCCGGTCGGGGTCTGGATCGGCACGCCGCCCGCGCGTAGCCGCTCGCCAAGGTAGGCCACCTGGCCGATCCGGTAGCTCAGGTAGTCCTGGTCCATACCCTCCTTCAGCCCCAGCGCCATGGCCTCCATGTCACGACCGGCCAGGCCACCGTAGGTGACGAAACCTTCCATGGGCACACAGCGCACCTGCACCGCGTGGAACAGCTCGATATCGTCCTTGAAGCAGCACAGGCCGCCGATATTGACCAGCGCGTCCTTCTTCGACGACATGGTGAACATGTCGCCATGGCTGAACATCTCACGCACGATATCGGCGATGGCATGGCCGGCGTAATCCGGGTCGCGCTGCTGGATGAACCAGGCGTTCTCGGCGAAGCGCGCCGCGTCGATGATCACCGGGATGCCGTGGGCGCGCGCCAGCTTGCTGGCTTCGCGGATGCTGTGCATCGACATCGGCTGGCCGCCGGCGCTGTTGCAGGTGATGGTGACGATCAGCCCGGCCACGTTGTCGGCACCGACCTCGGCGATCGTTTCGGCCAACCTTGGCAGGTCAAAATCGCCCTTCCAGTTGTAAGCGGTCTCGGTATCGAAGGCCTGCGGCGTCAGCACATTGATGGCGCGGGCACCGGCGATCTCGACGTGCGCCTTGGTGGTGTCGAAGTGGTAGTTGGACAGGAACACCGGCGACGTGCCCTTGACACGCTTGACCAGTTCCGGGAACAAAATCTGCTCGGCCCCTCGCCCCTGGTGGGTCGGAATGGTATGCGCGTAGCCGAACACCTCCCTGACCGTATCGGCCAAATGGTAAAAATTGCGGCTGCCGGCATAGGCTTCGTCGCCCATCATCAGCCCGGCCCATTGCCGGTCGCTCATCGCACCGGTGCCGCTGTCGGTCAGGAGGTCGATATAGACGTCTTCGGCGCGCAGCAAGAAGGGATTCCAGCCGGCCTGCACGAGTGCTTGATGGCGTTGTTCGGGGGTGGTTTGCTTGATCGGTTCCACCATCTTGATGCGGAACGGTTCGGGAATGCGACGTGCCATGAGAGTCTCCCGGCTGTCGGCCGACCGCGGGCGCAACAACGCCAGGCGCGACGAGAGCGACAGCCTCTGTCTTCAGTTTAAACGGTATACGGGGAAAAGACGGATGCCACCGAGCGGCGGCGGAGAAACTCAGGCGCGGGGAAAGTCGTCGGCGAGGACGACGTCGAGGGTGTACCAGTTCATGGGCAGGCTATTGCGGTTGGCCCCTGCCCGGGTCAAGCAAGCCAACGTGTTCATGGAAGTAGCACCTTGAAAAGCATTGCCGGATGGCCAGGCGAGACTACTCCACTCCATCTGCTCCGGCAAGCGTTGCAGGAAAACGGCCGCGCAGATCGCTATCGGCCCCCAGGGCCGTTGTATCATCGTCAGGATTCCTTAAGGGAATGACGCCAACATCGGGTAGAATTGCGCTTTCTCAAAACACACAAATCTTGCCGGGCCGACCTGCCCAGGCAGTACCCGGACGACACCAGAAATACAGGATGAAACCCACTTCTCGACCCGGCTGGCAGCGCCAAGCCTTCTATGTGCTGCTGGCGCTGATCGTGGTGCGCCTGTCGGCCATGGCCCTGATTCCGCTCAATGACACCACCGAAGCCCGTTACGCCGAGATTGCCCGCAAGATGCTGGAAACAGGCAACTGGGTAACGCTGTGGCACGATTACCAAATCCCGTTCTGGGCCAAGCCGCCGCTCTCCACCTGGTTGTCTGCCGCGTTCATGGGAGTGTTCGGGGTGAACGAGCTGGCGGCACGCCTGCCCGCCCTGCTGCTCTCCATCGGGACCGTGGCGCTGACCGCCTCGCTGGCCGCCGCACGCAGCGGTCGCGATGCCGCTCTGGCCTGCGTGCTGGTACTCGCCAGCGGCCTGCTGTTCTTCCTCGCGGCCGGCACGGTGATGACCGACCCGGCGCTGATGTTCTCCGTCACCCTGATCCAGACCGCCTTCTGGCATGCGCTGGCCCAGCGTAGCCGGCGCTGGGGCTATCTGTTCTTCGTCGGCATGGGGGTCGGACTCTTGGCCAAGGGGCCGGTCGCCATCGTACTGGCGGCGATGCCGATCGGGCTGTGGGTGATCGTCCGCAAGCAATGGAAACCCTTGTGGCAGCATCTGCCCTGGTTCGGCGGTCTCGTGCTCACGCTGCTGATCGCCGCCCCTTGGTACCTGCTGGCGGAACACCGTACCCCGGGCTTCCTCAATTACTTCATCATGGGCGAGCACGTCTCCCGCTTCCTCGATCCGGGCTGGAAAGGCGACCGCTACGGCTTCGCCCACGCCACCCCGCACGGCATGATCTGGCCCTATACCGTGGCTGCCCTGCTGCCGTGGTCGCTGGCGATGCTGCCCTGGCTGGCACGCCAGCGCCGCCGCCTGCCGGCCCTGTGTCGCGACCAGGACGGCTGGTTGCTGTACACCGCCCTGTGGACCGTGATGACGCTGCTGTTCTTCAGCCTCTCCGGCAACATCATCTGGCCCTATTCGATGCCGATGCTGCCGGGCTTTGCCTTGTTGTTTGCCGAGTTGTGGCAACGTGCGGACCTGCCACAGCGCGGCCGCTGGCTACCGGCTCTGGGTCTGGTCAGCGCCGTGATCGCGCTGGCAGCCACCGCCGCCTTCGTACTGCGGCCCGAGGCGGTCGGACGCAGCCAGAAACGGTTGATCGAAGCCTGGCAGCACGAACAGCCGAGCCCGGACAGCCAGTTGCTGTACTGGGACCGCCGACGCGAGTTTTCGGCGGAGTTTTATTCCGCCGGCCGCGCCCGCAGCAGTACCGATTCGGCACGTTTCGAGGCGCTGCTGCACAATACGACGCGCGACTACATCGCCGTCGACGCCAAGGAAGTCGCGGAGCTGCCGCCGGCAGTACGGGCCGGCTTCGAAGAAATCGGCCGCTTCCGCAACCTGAAAGACGTTATCCTGCTGCTGCGCGAACACCAGCCGCCACGCCTCGCTGCGCCAGCCACTGAGCCTCTCCGGAGCCCGACATGAAGGAAGAGATCGTTCCTCCCTACCTGCTTGGCCTGCACGCGGCCGAGCGCCCCGCTGATCCATTGGTAAGCTGCATCATCCCGGCCTACAACGAGGCCGAGAACATCGTGCCGCTGTTGCAGACGCTGCACGGACTGCTAAAGGAGCATGGCTATCGCCATGAGCTGATCGTGGTCGACGACGGCAGCCGCGATGCCACGGTGGAAAAAGTGCTGAGCGAAACGGCCCCTCTGCCGGTGACCCTGGTACAGCTGTCGCGCAACTTCGGCAAGGAGATCGCGCTGACCGCCGGGGTCAACCAGGCCGGGGGGGATGTGGCGGTGCTGATCGACGGCGACTTCCAGCATCCGCCCGAGCTGGTGCCGGAATTCCTGGCGCACTGGCGCCGTGGCTACGACATGGTGTACAGCGTACGCTCCAGCCGCGAAGGCGAGAGCCTGGCGAAGCGCTGCTTCACCCGCGTGTTCTACACCCTGCTGAATACCGGGGCTCGACTGAAGATTCCGGAAAACACGCAGGACTTCCGCGTGCTCGACCGCAACATCCTCGACGCCCTGCGCGCCATGCCGGAGCGCGACCGCTTCATGAAAGGGCTGTACAACTGGGTCGGCTTCACCCGGCTCGGGCTGGAGACCCATACCAACGCCCGCCGTTCGGGCCAGAGCAGTTTCAACTTCAAGCGCCTGCTCGATCTCGGGCTGACCGGACTGACCTCGTTCTCCACCATGCCGCTGCGCATCTGGACCCTGGTCGGCAGCGCCATTTCGCTGGTGGCGATCGGCTACGCCTTCTACGAGGTGTTCCGCACCCTGGTCTACGGCAACCCGCTGCACGGCTGGCCGACGCTGGCGGTCGCGGTGACCTTCCTCGGCGGCATCCAGTTGCTCTCGATCGGCATCCTCGGCGAATACGTCGGACGGATTTTCGACGAAGTGAAGCAGCGTCCGAATTACCTGATCAGCCGTATCGTCTCCCCGGCCGACAAGGAACACGCCCCGCACCATGAAACGTGAACTGCTGGTATTCGGCTGCGTCGGCGTCAGCGCCATGCTGGCGCACTTCGTCATCGTCAGCCTGTGGCTGGTGCCGCTGGGCCTGCCGCCGCTGGCGGCCAATGTCGCCGCCTTTCTGCTGGCATTCCAGATCAGCTACTGGGGACACCGCCGGCTGACTTTCCAGGCCCACCATGTCCCACACCGCCAGTCGCTGCCGCGTTTTTTCGGCGTGGCCAGCCTGAGTTTCGGATTGAATGAGGCCCTGTACTTCGTGCTGTTGCGCTTCACCGCGCTGGATTACCGCAGCGCCCTGCTGCTGGTGCTGGTGCTGGTGGCCGTGTTCACCTTCGCGCTGAGCAAGCTGTGGGCCTTTGCCGGGAAGCATCCGGCATGAGCCGCCGCCTGACCCTGTGCGCCGACGATTTCGCGCAGTCGCCCGCCATCAGCGCAGGGATTCTCGAGCTCCTGGAACGCCGCCGCCTGAGCGCCACCAGCGTGTTCAGCCTGTCGCCGCTGTGGCCGGCGCTGGCCGGTGAGCTGGCGCAACGAGCCCCCGATGCCGACATCGGCCTGCACTGCAACCTGACCCACCCGTTCGACGACAGCGCGCGGCCGCTCGGCCACTGGCTGCTCTACAGCCAGCTCCGTCTGCTGTCGCGTCCGGCCTTGCGCGCTACACTGCTGCGCCAGATCGACGCCTTCGCCGAGCATTTTGGCCGGCTCCCGGACTACCTCGACGGCCACCAGCACGTTCATGCCCTGCCGGTGGTACGCGACGCGCTGCTCGAGGCCGTGGCGCTGCGCTGGAACGGCCGGGCTCGACCCTATCTGCGGGCACCGGACCGGCTCGGTGACAGCGGCGACAGCCCGAGCAAGGGGATGGTGCTCAAGGCGCTGTGCGCCGGCTTCACCGGCATGGCCCGGCATCGCGGCCTGAGCACGCCAGGCTGGTTCGGCGGGCTGTACTCCTTGACGGCGGAGGCGGATTTTCCCGGTCTGATGCGGCGCTGGCTGCAGCGCTGCCAAGACGGCGGCCTGATCATGTGCCATCCGGGGCTGCCGGCCGAGGACTGCAGCGACCCGATCGGTGCGGCACGACAGCAGGAATACCGCTATCTGGCCAGCGCGGCCTTCGAGGAAGACTGCCAACGCAACGACATCGTTCTGGAACGCTTCGCCCAACCGCTCAGGCTGGGGAGTTGAGAACCGGCCAGGGCAGCGCCTCGGGTTGCCACTCCTGTTGTTGCAGAGCGGCCTGCAACGCCTCGGAGAGGAACTGCGCACCGTGCCGGGGCGGACAGACGAAGTGGAAGCGTGCGCCATCCAGGTGGAACGCCAGCGAGTAGGCGTGCAGATAGCCCCGGTCGGACGGCGTGCCACCGTACAGTTCGTCGCCCAGGATCGGCGCCGACAGGCTTTTCAGCGCCACGCGCAGCTGGTGCGTCTTGCCGCTGTGCGGACGCAGGATGAACAGCCGCAGCCCCGGCGCCAGCGAGAAGCTGAAGAACTGGGTGATGGCGGGGTTGGCCGAAGACGGCAGCAGACGCCAAGCACCGCCGCGACCCTTGACCATATCGCCCCGCACCAGTCCCTGTTTCTTCTGCGGCTTGCGGTCCGACAGCGCCAGGTAGTATTTCTCGATCTCGCGCGCGGCGAAGGCTTCGGCCAACCTTGACGCCACCTCGGCCGAGCGCGCCACCAGCAACAGCCCCGAGGTGAGCCGGTCAAGACGATGCACCGGCCACAAGGCGTCATCGGCCAATTGCGCGCGCAGTGCCTCCATCAGCCCTGCCTCGTCGCCCTGACGATGAAAACTCACGCCGGGATGCTTGGCGATGACGTAGAAACGGGGATCGGTGGCAATCAGGTCGAACACGGCGCACTCACCATGAAAAAGAGGCCGATTCTAACAGCGAAGCGGCCTCTGGTTTTCAGTCTTGCTCAGGACAACGCTTCGTTCATGCGCGCCTCGGCCTCCATGCGCATGCGCTTGCGGATCTCCGCGTCGCGGAAGCGCTTGCGATGGGTCTCGGTATCGAGCGACAGCGCCGGCACCGCCGCCGGCTTGCCCTGCTCCATCGCCACCATGGTGAAGTAACAACTGTTGGTGTGACGCACCGTACGCTGCTGGATGTCTTCGGCCACCACCTTGATGCCGACTTCCATCGAGGTACGGCCGACGTGGTTGACGCTGGCGTAGAACGTCACCAGCTCGCCGACGTGGATCGGCTGCTTGAACAATACCTGGTCCACCGACAGCGTCACCACGTAGCAGCCGGCGTAGCGGCTGGCACAGGCGTAGGCCACCTGGTCCAGCAGCTTCAGCAGCACGCCGCCGTGCACATTGCCGGAGAAGTTCGCCATATCGGGCATCATCAGTACCGACATCACCAGCTCGCGCTGCGTCGGATGATTGCTCGTTTCAGTCATTTTCTGTGTTCCCTGGGTCATTATCTATCTGTTATGTACTGCAGTAGAATCGCTGTCTACCGCTCCCCGGACGATACCATGAACGCCCTTTCGCGACTGTTCGACTACGCGCGCCAGTACCGGCGGGATGCCCGCCTCGCCGCACTGTACTCGGTGCTCAACAAGTTCTTCGACATCCTGCCCGAGGTGCTGATCGGCGTCGCCGTCGACGTGGTGGTCAACAAGCAAGCTTCGTTCCTGGCACGCTTCGGCATCACCGACACCATGCAGCAGTTGCTGCTGCTGGGCTTGCTGACGGTGCTGATCTGGGGCGGCGAATCGTTGTTCCAGTTCCTGTACGAGGTCAAGTGGCGCAACCTGGCGCAAAGCCTGCAGCACGAACTGCGGCTGGACGCCTACCGCCATGTGCAGAAGCTGCCACTCGCCTACTTCGAGAACAAGAGCACCGGCAAGCTGATGGCCATCCTCAACGACGACATCAACCAGATGGAGCGCTTCCTCAACGGTGGCGCCAACAGTATCATCCAGGTGTTCTGCTCCTCGCTGATGGTCGGCGCGGTGTTCTTCCTGCTGGCGCCCAAACTGGCGCTGATCTCGCTCTTGCCGGTGCCGCTGATCCTGTACGGCACCTTCTGGTTCCAGCGCCGCCTCGCGCCGCGCTACGCCGAGGTGCGCGAGGCCGCCGGCGTCATCAACGGTCGCCTCAACAACAACCTGCTTGGCATCGCTACCATCAAAGCCTTCACCGCCGAAGAGTTCGAAGCCGCCCACATTCACGACGCCAGCGAGCATTACCGCCGCACCAACGCGCGCGCCATCCAGCTCTCGGCCGCCATCACCCCGGTGATCCGCATGGCCATCCTGGCGGGCTTCGTCGCCACCCTGGTCTACGGCGGCTGGATGGCGACCCACGGCGAAATCGGTGTCGGCAGCTACTCGGTGCTGGTCTACCTGACCCAGCGCCTGCTGTGGCCGCTTACCGGGCTTGCCGACATCGCCGACCTATACCAGCGCTCGATGGCCTCGATCGAGCGCGTGCTGGGGGTGCTGGCCACGCCCCAGACCATCCCCTACGAGGGCCGTCATCTCGCAGCGGAACACGTCGCCGGACGGCTGGAATTCGACGCACTATCCTTCGCCTACGCCGACGCCCCCACGCTGCAGGACGTCACGCTCACCATCGAGCCCGGCCAGACCGTCGCCTTCGTCGGCGCCACTGGCTCCGGCAAGAGCACGCTGGTGAAACTGCTGCTGCGCTTCTACCAGCCCCAGACCGGACAGATCCGCCTCGACGGTCACGACATCCAGCAGCTCGACCTGACCGACCTGCGCCGCGCCATCGGCTACGTCAGCCAGGACGTGTTCCTGACCGACGGCAGCGTGGCCGACAACATCGGCTACGGCCTGGGCCAGGTCAGCCGCGAGGCGATCGTGGCCGCCGCCAAGGCGGCGGAAGCACACGATTACATCGAACGCCTGCCGCAGGGCTACGACACCCAGATCGGCGAGCGCGGCCAGAAACTGTCGGGCGGCCAGCGCCAGCGCCTGGCCTTGGCGCGCGCCATCCTGAAGAATCCGCCAGTCCTGGTGCTGGACGAGGCCACCAGCGCGGTGGACAACGAAACCGAGGCCGCCATCCAGCGCTCACTCGACGTCATCTCGCGTACCCGCACCACCCTGGTGATCGCCCACCGCCTGTCCACCGTACGCCACGCCCACTGCATCCACGTCATGGAGCACGGCACCATCGTCGAGTCCGGCACCCACGACAGTCTGCTGGCGCAAAACGGCAGCTACGCTGCGCTGTGGCGGCTGCAGACCGGCGAGCGCTCCGTTCTCGACAGTCCGCCGAGCCTGGTCTGAGTCCGGGCCAGGGCTCAGACGCGGCTCGCGCCCGGGCTACGCTAATCAAGTGATTGTTTAACAATTGTTAAGACGCCGGGATTCACGGCAACCCTGCGTCTATAATCCCGCCCAAGTTGGCCCCAGGCAGCGCCGCGGCAAACCGGTCGTCCCGTGCTAGCGGCTGCACCCACCCTGCCATCACCCCCAGGTCACGCCACGCGCATACCTGTCCCGATTCCCGACTGTTACTCCGTGGAGGCACTCATGTTCAAACACTCGAAAACCCTGCTCACCGCCGCCGTCGCCCTGAGCGTCGGCCTCGCCGCCTGCACCACCAACCCGCAGACGGGCCAAAGCCAGATGAGCAAGACCGCCATGTACGGCCTCGGCGCCGCCGCCGCCTGTGGCATTGCCGGTGCCGCCACCCACGGCAGCAAGGGCGCACGCAACGCGGCGCTGGGCTGCGGCATCGTCGGGGCCGGCGTGGGCGCCTACATGGACTACCAGGAAAAACAGCTGCGCGACAAGCTGGCCAACACCCAAGTCGGCGTCGACCGCGTCGGCGACCAGATCAAGCTGACCATGCCGGACAACATCACCTTCGCCGTCAACAGCGCCGAGCTTCAGCCTTCCGTACGCACGGCGCTGACCGATGTCTCCAACGTGCTGACCCAGTACCCGGATACCACCATCACCGTCGCCGGGCACACCGACAACACCGGCAACGTGGCCTACAACCAGACGCTGTCGCAGCGCCGAGCCCAGTCCGTCGCGGGCTTCCTGCAATCTCGTGGCGTCGCCGGCAGCCGTATCAACCCCGTCGGCTACGGCCAGAACCAGCCGATCGCCAGCAACACCACGGCCGAAGGCCGCGCCAAGAACCGCCGCGTGGAAATCCTGATCAACCCGAAAGCCAGCTAATCGCCGCACCCGGCATGACAATCCAACCGGAGGCGTGTCCTCCGGTTTTTTGTTTTCGCCAGCGGCGGGCAAAAAAAAGGCCGACGAATAGTCGGCCTTAAAAACGCTCAGTAATGGAGGAACTACAATAAAACGCCCGCAAAGCAGCGCCCTGCGGAACCTGACCACACTGCCGCAAGGCGGCAATGCACAGATCCAGGGTGGCTATGCCACCCGTCCTGTCCCCAAACATGGGGCCAGAACAATATTCGTTCAAGTCTAACCTTACCAGGCTGTGCCCGGCTGAAGCATGCCCCAGAAGAGCAACAGCGCTGGCAGGTATCGACTCACAGCAAGGAGGAAGATCAGCGACAGTCTTCTGCGCCGACCCCACACACCCTCCTGCTGCACAACACACACAACACACAGGGAGAGCTCGTAGTATAGTGAGCCCGAATCCATTCTAGAAATGAATTAAAATTATCATTACCATTCACTAACGGAATGCACCAACATGGACATCAAAGCGCTGCGTTATTTCATTGAAGTAGTGCGCCGGCAGAGTTTTACCCGCGCCGCCGATGCCCTGTTCGTGACCCAGCCGACCATCAGCAAGATGGTCAAGCAACTGGAAGAAGAACTCGGCGTGCCGCTGATCATCCGCGAGGGACGCAGCTTCCAGCTGAGCGATGCCGGCAAGGTCGCCTACGAGCGCGGACAAGATGTGCTGGCCGCCATGAGCCGCCTGAAAACCGAGCTGTCGGACCTCTCGGCGCTGACCCGCGGCGAGCTCATCGTCGGCCTGCCACCGATGGTCGGCGGCGCCTTCTTCGCGCCGGTGGTCAGCTCGTTCCGCGCTCACTACCCCAACGTCGAACTGAAGATGGTCGAATACGGTGCGCGCTCGATCGAGAGCAACATCCGTTCCGGCCAGCTGGAAATCGGCGTAGCGGTGCTGCCGGTCGATCGCCAGGTGTTCAATACCTTCAGCTTCGTGCGTGACCGCCTGTGCCTGGTGGCCCCCGACCAGTCGCGCTGGCACGGCCAACGCAACATCAAGCTCGCCGACATCGCCGACGAGCCGATCGTGTTCTACCCCGAAGACTTCTCGCTCTCCACCCTGGTCAGCCAAGGCTTTCGTCGCCTGGGCAAAACCATCCATATCGCCGGACGCAGTGCCCACTGGGACTTCATCGCCGCCATGGTGGAAGCCCGCCTCGGCATCGCGCTGCTGCCGGAAAGCGTCGCGGCCCGGTTGTACGGGCGCCCCTTCGACGTCATCCCGCTCGACGAGAAGGAGATCATCTGGCACCTGGCACTGATCTGGCAAAAGGATGTCTATCTCTCACACGCCGCGCGTGCCTGGATCCAGATGTCGCGCGACATGCTGGGTAGCCTGGAATAGACAAGGAAGCACGATGAAAACCCTGAAACTGCTGCTGCTCAGCCTGTTGCTGGCCGCCTGCTCGACCCTCTCCTGGCAAAAGCCGCAGGTGTCGATCGCCGACATCGAGCCCGGCAAGAGCACGCTGTTCGAGCAGACCTTCACCCTCACCCTGCGGCTGCAGAACCCGAACAACTACGCCCTCTCGGCGAAAGGGCTGGTATTCGACGTCGCCGTCGGCGGCGAGAAACTGGCACGCGGGGTCAGCCCCCAGGCGATCCAGGTCGCGGCGCTGAGCGAAAGCCTGGTCAAGGTCGAGTTGCACACCAGCACCCGCCACTGGCTGAAACAGGTCGGTCGCCTGCTTGAACACCCGGACAGCACGCTGGACTATGAAATCAACGGCCAGCTGCAAGATATAAACGGCCTGGGCACGCTGCCGTTCAGCAGCAAGGGCGAATGGAGCCGTCCGCATTGAACAAGGCGGGCGCCAGGAGACCGGGGCTTGCCCCTCCTGGCAGCAGCGCTCCCGCCCTCCAGCGCGGCGCCTTCCCGTGAAAGACGGGCGAGCCAGGCCCTACAAGAGAGAGTCCGCCTTGCTCGCCCAGGCGCGCAGCGACTCCAGAAACAGCCGAACCCGCCTGGGCTGCCCGCTGGTCGCATAGACAGCATGCATTTGCGGATCCTGGCCACGGGAAGAGGTCACCCGATAATCCGGGCAGACTTTGACGAGGGTCCCCTCCTTGGCCGCCGGCGCCGCCAGCCAGCTGGCCAATCGGGCAATCCCCACTCCATGCCGCGCCGCCTGATACACCGCGACGCCCGAATTGAAACGGTAGCGGGGCTCTACCTTGCTGCGAAACTGCCTCCCCTCCGAGACGAAATACCAGTCCTTCAGGATGCGAGGCGCCGTGTGCACGATAAGCTCATGCTCCACCAGTTCGTCGGGCAATACCGGTAGCCCACGCCGGCGAATGTAGTCCGGGCTGGCGAACAGATGACGGCGGTAATCCCACAAGGGGAAACCGATCAGTTCGCTGTCTTGGGGAAATGCCCCGCGTATCGCAAAATCCAGCTTTTCCCGGATCGGGTCCAGCAGTTCGTCACTGAAACGCACATCGATGCGCACATCGGGGTGCTGGGTGGCGAACTCGGCGATCACCCCCGGCAACACGCCGATGGCGAGGTTTTCCGGTGCGGCACACCGTATCCAGCCCTGCGCCGCCGCGCCGAGGCCGGCCAGTTCCTCCTGAGCCTCCACCTGCAAATCCAGCATCTGCCTGGCGTAGGTGTAATAACTCTCCCCCGCCGCGGTCAGGCTCACCAATTTCTGCGAGCGCTGCAGCAGAGTACTGCCGACCTCGTATTCCAAGGCCTGAATCGCCCGCGTCACGGCGCTGGGAGAGCGCCCCAGCAGCCGGGCGGCGGCGACAAAGCTGCGCTTTTCAGCCACGGTACAGAACACACTGATTTCCCACAGCAAGGGTAGCTGCATCGGCCCTCTCTCTTTGCAATTAACGCAACACGATATTGCAACACAATCCGGGCTGCTCTTCTATACTCGCCGCCAATCGGTTGCTGGCATCTTGCCGCCAGGGCCATGCCATCACCTCGTTCAGAGCGATACCATGCTGACCTTGACCTTGACCTTGCTATGCGGTTTTGCCTTCTGTGCCGGACTGATCGATGCCGCCGTCGGTGGTGGCGGCCTGATCCAGATTCCGGCGTTGTTCAACATCCTGCCTGCCGTGCCGTCCGCCACACTGCTCGGTACCAACAAGCTGGCGTCGGCCTGCGGCACCTCGCTCGCGGCCCGCTCCTTCATCGGCAGAGTAGCGATTCCCTGGAGCCTGGTGCTGCCAGCCGCCTTCAGCGCCTTTGCCATGGCGTTCCTGGGCGCCGCCGCCGTATCGGCGGTACCGACGGCGGTGCTGCGCCCGCTGGTACTGGTGCTCATCGTCGCCATGGCGCTCTATACCTTTTTCAAGAAGGACTTCGGCGCGGTGCGGCGCCCGCTCTCGGTAGGCTGGCGCGAGCGTCTGCTGTCACTGCTGGTCGGCGGGGCGATCGGCTTTTATGACGGGCTATTCGGCCCTGGCACCGGCAGCTTCCTGATCTTTCTGTTCATCCGCTGCTTTGCCTTCGACTTCCTGCAGGCTTCCGCCTCGGCCAAACTGGTGAACCTGGCCACCAACATTGCCGCACTGTGTTTTTTTGTCCCCACCGGCAAGGTGCTGTATGGCGTCGCCGTTCCGATGGCACTCAGCAACATGGTGGGAGCCTGGGTCGGGACCCGCATCGCCATGAAACGCGGCACCGCGTTCATCCGTCTGCTGTTCCTGTGCCTGCTAGCCATCCTGATCGTCAAGCTCGGCTACGACATGCTCAAGGCTTGACCCCGGCCTCCGGCCCTTGCCATGACCTCGCCGGCTCCCGGCCACGCAGCCCCCTGGCAAGCGGGTAGACATCCTGCGGCGGCAGACACGGCCGGACCGGAAAATCCATCTAGAAAAGAAGAGCCGGCGGCCAGCTCGCCGGTCTCGTTTTTCCATAAAAAAACGCCACCGTCTCCGGTGGCGTTTTGCTTGGATCTGGCAGTCGTGACGACTTAGATCATGCCCTTGCTTTTCAGCAGTTCGAACATGGTCTTGCCGATTTCGGCCGGGCTGCGGGTGTAGGCGATGCCAGCTTGCTCAAAAGCCTTGAACTTCTCTTCGGCGGTACCCTTGCCGCCGGAGATGATCGCACCGGCGTGGCCCATGCGCTTGCCCTTCGGCGCGGTAACGCCGGCGATGTAGCCGACCACCGGCTTGGTCACGTAGGCCTTGGCGAACTCGGCCGCTTCCTCTTCGGCGGAACCGCCGATTTCACCGATCATCACAATGGCGTCGGTGTCCGGATCGTCCTGGAACAGCTTCAGCGCGTCGATGTGGCTGGTGCCCGGGATCGGGTCGCCGCCGATACCGATACACGTGGACTGGCCCAGACCCAGGGCGGTGGTCTGCGCCACGGCTTCGTAGGTCAGGGTGCCGGAACGGGACACGATGCCGATGCGGCCCGGGTTGTGGATGTGCCACGGCATGATGCCGATCTTGCACTCGCCCGGGGTGATGATGCCGGGGCAGTTCGGGCCGATCAGGCGGATGCCAGCTTCGTCGACGGCTTTCTTCACGTACAGCATGTCGAGGGTCGGCACGCCTTCGGTGATGCAGACGATCAGCTTCACGCCGGCGTCCACGGCTTCCAGGATGGAGTCCTTGGCAAACGCTGCCGGTACGTAGATCACCGAGGCGTCAGCCTGGGTCTGGCGTACGGCATCCTTCATGGTGTTGAACACCGGCAGGCCCAGGTGCTCGGAACCGCCCTTACCCGGGGTCACGCCACCAACGACCTTGGTGCCGACCTTCAGCGCTTGTTCGGCGTGGAAAGTCCCGTTCTTGCCGGTGAAACCTTGCACCAGCACTTTCGTATCTTTGTTGACCAATACGCTCATTTTGAAATCCTTATGCGGTGCAGGTGATTAGAGGGCGGCGACGGCAGCAACGATCTTCTCGGCTGCGTCGTTCAGGCCCTGGGCGGAGGTCAGCTTCAGACCGGATTCGTCCAGGATCTTGGCGCCCAGCTCGGCGTTGTTGCCTTCCAGGCGCACAACAACCGGCACGGTCACGTTCACTTCCTTCACGGCAGCAATGATCGCCTCGGCAATCATGTCGCAACGCACGATACCGCCGAAGATGTTGATCAGCACGCCCTTCACCGAGGTATCGGCCAGGATCAGCTTGAACGCCTCGATCACGCGCTCCTTGGTGGCGCCACCACCCACGTCCAGGAAGTTGGCCGGCTGGCCGCCCTTCAGCTTGATGATGTCCATGGTGGCCATCGCCAGACCTGCACCGTTCACCATGCAGCCGATGTTGCCTTCCAGGGCCACGTAGTTCAGGTCGAACTCGGAAGCCTTCACTTCGCGTTCGTTTTCCTGCGACTTGTCGCGCTGGGCCAGCAGTTCCGGGTGACGGTACAGGGCGTTGGAGTCGAGGTTGATCTTGCCGTCGACGCAAGCCAGTTCGCCGTTTTCACGCAGCGCCAGCGGGTTCACTTCGAACAGCGCGAAATCGTTGGCCACGAAGGCTTCGTAGGCGCCCAGCATCAGCTTGGTGAATTCGCCAACCTGCTTGCCGGAGAGGCCCAGGGCAAACGCGCAATCGCGCGCCTGGAACGGCTGCATGCCGACCAGCGGGTTCACTTCGACCTTGATGATCTTTTCCGGGGTTTCTTCGGCGACCTTCTCGATTTCCACGCCGCCTTCGGTGGAAACCATGAACACCACGCGCTGGGAACCGCGGTCAACCACGGCGCCCAGGTACAGTTCGCGCTGTACCGGGTACATGTCTTCGCACACCAGCACGCTGTTGACCGGCTGACCGGCCGCGTCGGTCTGGTAGGTCACCAGATTGGTGCCGATCAGGGTCTTGGCGACTTCGGCGGCTTCTTCGCGGCTCTTCACCACTTTCACGCCACCGGCCTTGCCACGGCCACCGGCGTGGACCTGGGCCTTCACAACGGCAAACTTGCCACCCAGCTTGTCGTAAGCAGCGGCGGCTTCTTCCGGCGTGTGAGCCAGAATGCCTTGTTGCACCGGCAGGCCGTACTTGGCCAGCAGCTCTTTCGCTTGGTATTCGTGCAGGTTCATCTATGGTTTCCTTTCGGTGGATAGTCGGCGGGCCTTTCGGCCAACCTTGCTATGCCTGGGATTCTGCAAATTTACCGCCCGCATCACGGGCGGATGGGTCAATCAATCCAGCGCAAGACGAGAGTTCAGACTCGGCGAGCAGAGACAAGACGAGGCGCTCGGAGCGCAGCAACCGGAATGTACATCAAGTACATAAGGGTTCCGAAGCGCTGAGCGAATATAAAATCCGCCCGCCGTGCGCGCAACAGCGTCTTGACACCGTCGCCGGCTGAAAGCCGTTTTAGCCGTGCAGCGCGCGCTTGTCTGCCGCCAGCGCCGCCTCATGTACCACTTCGGACAGCGACGGATGGGCGTGGACGATGCGTGCCAGGTCTTCGCTGGCCGCCTTGAACTCCATCGACACCACACCTTCGGTGACCAGCTCGGACACCATCGGGCCGATCATGTGCAGGCCGAGGATGCGGTCGGTCTTGGCGCAAGCCAGGATCTTGACGGTACCTTGCGCCTGGCCGAGGCCGAGCGCGCGGCCGTTGGCCGCGAAGCCGGACGTGCCTTTCTTGTACTCGATGCCTTCGGCCTTGAGCTGCTCTTCGGTCTTGCCGACCCAGGCGATTTCCGGCGAGGTGTAGATCACCCACGGAATCACGCCGAAGTCGACGTGCGGCTTCTGGCCGGCGATGCGCTCGGCCACGGCCACACCCTCTTCCGACGCCTTGTGCGCCAGCATCGGGCCGCGCACCACGTCGCCGATGGCCCAGATGTTCGGCAGGTTGGTATGGCAGTGGTCATCCACCACCACGAAGCCACGCTCGTCCATCTGCAGGCCGACGCTCTCGCCGCCCAGACCGGCGGTGTTCGGCACGCGGCCGATCGACACGATCAGCTTGTCGAATTCGGCGCTGAAGGCTTCACCGTTCAGCTCGTAGTTGACGGTGACGCTGTCGGCCGCGGTCTTGATCTCGCCGATCTTCACGCCCAGCTTGATGTCGAGACCGGTGTCCTTGGTCAGCGTCTTGAAGGCTTCCTTGGCGATCTGCTGGTCGGCGGCGGCGAGGAAGGTCGGCATCGCTTCGAGGATGGTCACCTCGGCGCCCAGACGCTTCCATACCGAGCCCATTTCCAGACCGATCACGCCGGCGCCGATCACACCCAGGCGCTTAGGGGTAGCGCTCAGCGCCAGGGCACCGGCGTTGTCCAGCACCAGCTGGTTGTCGACCGGCAGGCCCGGCAGCTGACGCGGGTTGGAACCGGTGGCGATGATGACGTGGGTGGCTTCCAGGGTATCCACCACGGCACCGTTGTCGCTGACCTCGATCACCCAGCGCTCGCCCTGGCGGCCTTTCAGGCTGGCCAGGCCGTGGATGTTCGCAACCTTGTTCTTCTTGAACAGGAAAGCGATACCGCCGGCGTTCTTGGTGATGATGCCGTCCTTGCGCTTGAGCATCTCGGCGACGTCCATCTTGGCGCCGTCCACCGTGATGCCGTGCTTGGCAAAGTCGTGCTGCACGGCGTGGAAGTTTTCCGACGACTGCAGCAGGGCCTTGGACGGGATGCAGCCTACGTTCAGGCAGGTACCACCGAGGGAAGGCTTGCCTTCCGGATTCTTGTAGGCGTCGACGCAAGCGGTGTTGAAGCCCAACTGCGCTGCGCGAATGGCGGCCACGTAGCCGCCGGGGCCGCCGCCGATGACGACGACGTCAAACTGCTGACTCATTGAATTCCCCTGTTTCGCGGAGGCCGGTCCAAGCAGACTGCCTGGGCCGGCTCCGTGTCGCCGTCTCTGCAAGAAACGGCGACGCACATTCGTAATGCCCGGGAACGCTCGATCCCGGGCAGGCAAGACCTTACAGGTCGAGGATCAGGCGGGCCGGATCTTCGATCGCGTCCTTGATCGCCACCAGGCTCAGCACGGCTTCGCGGCCGTCGATGATGCGGTGGTCGTAGGACTGCGCCAGGTACATCATCGGGCGCACCACCACCTGGCCGTTCTCGACCACAGCACGCTCCTTGGTAGCGTGCATGCCGAGGATCGCGGACTGCGGCGGGTTGATGATCGGGGTCGACATCATCGAACCGAAGGTACCGCCGTTGGAGATGGTGAAGGTACCGCCGGTCAGCTCTTCCACGGTCAGCTTGCCTTCCTGGGCACGCTTGCCGAAGTCGGCGATCTGCTTCTCGATCTCGGCCAGGGAGAGTTGGTCAGCGTTACGGATCACCGGCACCACCAGGCCGCGCGGGCTGCCCACGGCCACACCGATGTCGAAGTAACCGTGATAGATGATGTCGTTGCCGTCGACCGAGGCATTCACGATCGGGTATTTCTTCAACGCGGCCACGGCAGCCTTCACGAAGAAGCCCATGAAGCCCAGCTTGATGCCGTGTTCCTTCTCGAAGCGGTCCTTGTACTTGTTGCGCAAGTCCATCACCGGCTTCATGTTCACTTCGTTGAACGTGGTCAGGATGGCGTTGGTCTGCTGGGAGAGCACCAGGCGCTCAGCCACACGCTGACGCAGACGCGACATCGGCACGCGCTGTTCCGGACGACCGGAGGTCAGGCTGGCCACGTTCACGGCCGGGGTGGAGGCCAGAGCGACACCGGCAGCCGGAGCGGTCGGAGCCACTACCGGGCCGGACTGGGCCGGAGCGGCAGCCGGCTTGGCAGCAGCGGCAGCCACATCTTCCTTCAGGATACGACCGTCACGGCCGGAGCCGCTCACGTCGGCCAGGTTCACGCCGGCTTCGGCGGCCAGCTTGGCGGCGGACGGCATGGCCGCGCCACCCGGTGCCGCGGCAGCAGCGGTCGGAGCTGCAGCCGCAGGGGCCGCAGCAGCGGCAGCCGGAGCAGCCTCACCCGCCTTGGCTTCGGTGTCGATCTGGGCAATCAGTTGGCCCGAGGTCACCGTGGCGCCGTCTTGCTCGATCAGTTTCACGATGACGCCGGCTTGCGGAGCCGGCAGTTCCAGCACGACCTTGTCGGTTTCCAGATCGATCAGGTTTTCGTCACGGTTGACGAACTCGCCGACCTTTTTGTGCCACGTCATCAGGGTGGCTTCGGAAACCGATTCCGGCAGCTGAGGAACTTTCACTTCGATCAACATTATTGTCTTCTCCGTTGACGGGGGGAGCCCTCCCCCCGTGTGCACTGTCAGGGTGTGTTATTTGTTCAGCGTCATTGCTTCGTCAAGGAAGTCCTTGAGCTGGGCAACGTGTTTGCTCATGTAGCCAACGGCGGGCGAGGCGGACGACGGGCGGCCGGCGAATGACAGCGTCTGCTTGGCGCCCAGAAGGCCCTCGAGACGATGGCGGATCTGGTACCAGGCGCCCTGGTTGCGCGGCTCTTCCTGCACCCACATGACTTCTTTCAGCGCCGGGAACTTGGCCAGTTCGGCGGCGACCTGCTCGGTCGGGAACGGATAGAGCTGCTCGATGCGCACGATGGCGATGTCCTGCTCCAGCTCACGCTCCTTGCGGGCGTTGACCAGGTCGTAATACACCTGGCCGGCGCACAGCAGCACGCGCTTCACCTTCTTCGGATCCTGGATGCCGGCGTCGCCGATCACCGGGCGGAACGAACCCTGGGTCAGGGTCTCGACCGGGCTCATCGCGTCCTTGTAGCGCAGCAGGCGCTTGGACAGGAAGATCACCAGCGGCTTGCGATACGGGCGCAGCACCTGGCGGCGCAGCACGTGGAACATCTGTGCGGCTTCGGACGGCATCACGATCTGGATGTTGTGCTCGGCACACAGTTGCAGCCAGCGCTCCAGACGGGCGGAGGAGTGCTCCGGGCCCTGACCGTCGTAGCCGTGCGGCAGGATGGTGGTCAGGCCAGACAGACGGCCCCACTTGGTTTCGCCGGAGGTGATGAACTGGTCGATGGCCACCTGGGCGCCGTTGGCGAAGTCGCCGAACTGGGCTTCCCAGATCACCAGCTGATCCGGAGCGGTGCAGGAATAGCCGTATTCGTAGGCCATTACCGCTTCTTCGTTCAGGATCGAGTCGATCACCAGGAACTCGCCCTGGTTGTCGGACATGTTGCGCAGCGGCACGTAGCTGCCCTGGTCCCAACGCTCGCGGTTCTGGTCATGCAGCACGGCGTGGCGGTGCGAGAAGGTACCGCGGCCAGAGTCTTCACCGGAGATGCGCACGCCGAAGCCGTTGGTCACGAGCGAAGCGTACGCCACCGTTTCCGCCATGCCCCAGTCGACCGGCTGCTCGCCAGCGGCCATGGCGACGCGGGCGTTCAGCACCTTCTGCACCGTCGGATGCGGCTTGAAGCCTTCCGGTACCGTGGTGAACTTCTCGGTCAGGCGCTGGATATCGGCCAGCGGCAGCGAGGTGTCGGTCGGGTGAGCCCAGTGGGTGCCCAGGTACGGGGTCCAGTCCAGCGCGTGTTCGCGGCGATAGTTGGTCAGCACGGTCTGCTCGACGTGCTCGCCCTTGTCCAGCGCGTCACGGTAGGCGCGGATGAAACCGTCCGCCTCTTCCGCGCTCAACACGCCTTCGGCCACCAGGCGTTCGGCGTACATGGCACGCACGCCGGCATGCTTGGCGATCTTTTTGTACATCATCGGCTGGGTCAGGAACGGGTCATCCCCCTCGTTGTGGCCCAGCTTGCGGTAGCACACCAGATCGATCACCACGTCCTTCTGGAAGGTCATGCGGTAGTCGAGCGCCGCCTGCATCACGTAGCACACGGCTTCCGGGTCGTCGCCGTTGACGTGGAAGATCGGTGCTTCGACCATCTTCGCCACGTCGGTACAGTACAGCGTGGAGCGCATGTCGCGGGTGTCGGAGGTAGTGAAGCCGACCTGGTTGTTGATGATGATGTGGATGGTGCCGCCGGTACCGTAGCCGCGCGTCTGCGACAGGTTGAAGGTCCCCTGGTTGACGCCGAGGCCGGCGAAGGCCGAGTCACCGTGGATCAGCACCGGAACCACCTGCTTGCGGGCGCTGTCCTTGCGGCGATCCTGACGGGCACGAACCGAACCTTCCACCACCGGGTTGACGATTTCCAGGTGCGACGGGTTGAACGCCAGCGAGACGTGCATCGGACCGTCGGCGGTCGGGATATCGCTGGAGAAGCCCATGTGGTACTTGACGTCGCCGGAGGCCAGTTGCGTCATGGCCTTGCCTTCGAACTCGGCGAACAGGTCGCGCGGCAGCTTGCCCAGCGTGTTCACCAGCACATTCAGACGACCACGGTGGGCCATGCCGATGATCAGCTCCTGCACGCCCTGGCTGGTGCCGTTCTGGATCAGGTGATCCAGCGCGGCGATGGTGGATTCGCCGCCTTCCAGCGAGAAGCGTTTCTGACCCACGTAACGGGTGTGCAGGTAACGCTCCAGCGTCTCGGCAGCCGTGATCTGCTTGAAGATGCGCTTTTTCTTGTCGCTGTCGTAACGCGGCGTCGACAGGTCCCCCTCGAAGCGCGTCTGCACCCAGTGCTTTTCGGTCGAGGTGGTGATGTGCATGTACTCGAGGCCGATGTTGCCGCAGTAGGTCTGCTTCAGACGGGCCAGGATCTCGGACAGCGGCAGTTTCTTCGGGCCGACCAGCGAACCGGCGTTGAACAGCACCGCCATGTCGGCGTCGGTCAGGCCGTGCGTGGCCGGATCGAGTTCGCGGATGGTGGCCTGATCCATGCGCTTGAGCGGATCGAGGTTGGCCTGGCGCGAGCCGAGCACGCGGTAGGCCGAGATCAGCTTGAGCACGGCGACCTGCTTCTGCATCGACTCCCAATCCGTGGCCGCGCTGCTGCGCTGGCCCAGTGCCGGCTTCTTGGCCAGCTGGATGAAGGATTCCTGGATAGGCTGGTGCGGCACATCACGCTCGGCGGCGCCCGGAGCCTGTGCCAGCTTGTCGAAGTAGCTGCGCCACTCGCTCGACACCCCGTTCGGATCCGCGAGGTACTGTTCGTACAGCTCCTCGATGAACGGTGCATTCCCACCGAACAGGTAGGAATGACTGTACATGGATTGCATCATTGTTCGACCCTTTATTTTGTCTGTGTTGCTGTGTTGCTCGGTTAGACCTGCAACGCCCGGTGCCGCTGACGTTACAAAAGCACTGGGGAAATGGCGCATCGGTGCACCGATCTCCATTGCCGCAAGGCTCGTGTCGCCACGTTGCTACGGAATTTTCACCCCGCGGAAGAAAAGTTGGCCGAAGGAAGCTTCGGCCAACTTCTCACCTAGCGATGACTCAGCGCTGTTCGACCGCGATGTAATCGCGACGTTCTGCGCCGGTGTACAGCTGGCGCGGACGGCCGATCTTCTGCTGCGGATCGGAGATCATCTCGTTCCAGTGGCTGATCCAGCCCACGGTACGTGCCAGCGCGAAGATCGGGGTGAACATCGACACCGGAATGCCGATGGCCGACAGCACGATACCCGAGTAGAAGTCCACGTTCGGGTACAGCTTGCGCTCAATGAAGTACGGATCGGACAGAGCGATCTTCTCCAGCTCCATGGCCAGCTTGAACTTCGGGTCGTTGTGCAGACCCAGTTCGTTCAGCACTTCGTCGCAGGTCTGCTTCATGATCTTGGCGCGCGGGTCCATGTTCTTGTACACGCGGTGGCCGAAGCCCATCAGCTTGTAGCGCTTGTCCTTCACGCCCTGCATGAAGTCGGCCACGTTGTCCACGCTGCCGATCTCGTCCAGCATCTTCAGCACGGCTTCGTTGGCACCACCGTGGGACGGACCCCACAGGCAGGCGATACCGGCGGCAATACACGCGAACGGGTTGGCACCAGACGAACCGGCCAGACGCACGGTCGAGGTCGACGCGTTCTGCTCGTGGTCGGCGTGCAGGGTGAAGATGCGGTCCAGCGCGCGGGCGGTAATCGGGTTCACCTTGTACTCTTCGCACGGGGTCGAGAACATCATGTGCAGGAAGTTCTCGGCGTAGGACAGGCCGTTCTTCGGATAGGAGAACGGCAGACCCTTGTTGTAGCGGAAGGCCTGAGCAGCGATGTTCGGGATCTTGGCGATCAGGCGATGCGCCGACACTTCGCGGTGGTGCGCGTCGTTGATGTCCAGCGAATCGTGGTAGAACGCCGACAAGGCACCGACCACACCAACCATTACCGCCATCGGGTGAGCATCGCGGCGGAAGCCCTTGAACACGGTCAGGATCTGATCGTGCAGCATGTTGTGACGCAACACCTTGCGGTCGAAATCGGCCTTCTGCTCGGCGGTCGGCAGTTCGCCGTTCAGCAGCAGGTAGCAGACTTCCAGGTAGTCGCTCTTCTCGGCCAGTTGCTCGATCGGGTAACCGCGGTAGTACAGCTGGCCCAGGTCACCGTCAATGAACGTGATCTTGGATTCGCAGCTGGCGGTCGCCAGGAAACCCGGGTCAAAGGTAAACATCCCGGTCTTGCCAAAAGAACGGATGTCCACCACGTCCGGACCCAGCGTGCCTTCCAGCACCGGCAGTTCCAGAGCGTCTTTTCCTTCGTTGTAAGTGAGCGTCACTTTACGGTTGCTTTCCACAGCAATTCTCCCAGTCTGGTTTATGGTCGTTGTAATCGGTGCGCCTTGCAGGCCGGCCGTCAGATCGCCCTCAGGATCTCCACGATCTGCATGATGGCGGGGTCGTCGAGGTCCGTCTTGCCGTTGACGACATCCAGAAAATCATTATCAGGCAGTTCGAGGAGCGCCTTGTAGGCGGACATCTCCGCCGGGGAGAGCGAATCGAAGCGCTGGGCGAGGAACCGCTCCAGCACCAGATCCAGCTCCAAGAGCCCCCGACGGGAATGCCAACGGATCCGTTTCAGTTCGACCGGATCAAAGTCGGTCATACCGCACGCCTTACCATCAGATCCTTGATCTTGCCGATCGCCTTGGTCGGGTTGAGACCCTTCGGGCAGACGTCGACACAGTTCATGATGGAGTGGCAACGGAACAGGCGGTACGGATCTTCCAGGTTATCCAGACGCTCGCTGGTCGCTTCGTCGCGGGTATCCGCAATGAAACGGTAGGCGGCCAGCAGGCCGGCCGGACCGACGAACTTGTCCGGGTTCCACCAGAACGACGGACACGACGTCGAGCAGCACGCGCACAGGATACATTCATACAGGCCGTCCAGCTCCTTGCGGTCTTCCGGCGACTGCAGGCGCTCGCGCTCAGGACGCGGGCTGTCGTTGACCACGTACGGCTTGATCGAGTGGTACTGCTTGAAGAACTGGGTCATGTCCACGATCAGGTCGCGGATCACCGGCAGGCCAGGCAACGGACGCAGCGTGATCGGTTCCGCCAGGTCGGCGATATCGGTGATGCAGGCCAGGCCGTTCTTGCCGTTGATGTTCATGGCGTCGGAACCGCAAATGCCTTCGCGGCAGGAGCGGCGGAACGACAGGGTGTCGTCCATGGTCTTCAGCTTCACGATGACGTCCAGCAGTTTCACGTCGTTCGGGCCGATTTCGACCTCGTAATCCTGCATGTACGGCTTGGCGTCCTTGTCCGGATCGTAGCGGTAAATGGAAAAACGCATTTTCTTCATGTTGAATCTCCGTTTGCCGCTTAGAAAGTACGCTCTTTCGGCGGGATGTAGTCCACCGACAACGGCTTGGTGTGCACCGGCTTGTAGCTCAGGCGACGTTCGTCACCGTAGTACAGGGAATGCTTCATCCAGACCTCGTCGTCGCGGTTCGGGAAGTCGGCGTGAGCGTGGGCGCCACGGGACTCCTTGCGCGCGTCGGCGGCAATCAGGGTCGCCACGGCGACTTCGATCAGGTTTTCCAGTTCCAGTGCTTCGACGCGGGCGGTGTTGAAGACCTTGGACTTGTCCTTGATCTGGGTGCGCTTCACGCGCTCGGCCACCTGCTGGATTTCCGTCACGCCCTTGGACAGGTTGTCCGCGTTGCGGAACACGGCAGCACGAGCCTGGACGGTGCGCTGCATCGCGGTGCGCACGTCGGCCACTTCTTCGCCGTTGGTCTGACCGTCGAGACGGGCGATACGCGCCAGCGAGCGATCGGCGGCGTCGGCCGGCAGATCCTTCCAGGTCGGCATCTCGTTCTTGATGTACTCGACCATGCTGTCGCCAGCCGATTTGCCGAATACCACCAGATCGAGCAGGGAGTTGGTGCCGAGGCGGTTGGCGCCGTGCACCGAGGCGCAGGCACATTCGCCGGCAGCGAAGAAACCGTTGACGCGGGATTCGGGGTTGTCGCCCTGCGGGATAACCACTTCACCACGGTAGTTGGTCGGAATACCGCCCATCATGTAGTGGCAGGTCGGGATGACCGGGATCGGCTCCTTGATCGGGTCGACGCCGGCGAACTTGATGGCGATCTCGCGGATACCCGGCAGACGTTGCTTGATGATGTCCGGGCCGAGATGATCCAGCTTGAGCAGCACGTAGTCCTTGTTCGGACCGCAGCCACGGCCTTCCAGCACTTCCTGCTCCATCGAGCGGGCAACGAAGTCACGCGGAGCCAGGTCTTTCAGGTTCGGCGCGTAGCGCTCCATGAAGCGTTCGCCGTTGGCGTTCAGCAAGATACCGCCTTCGCCGCGCACACCTTCGGTGATCAGGACACCGGCGCCGGCCACACCAGTCGGGTGGAACTGCCAGAACTCCATGTCTTCCAGCGGAATGCCGGCACGCACGCACATACCCAGGCCGTCGCCGGTATTGATGAAGGCATTGGTCGACGCGGCGTAGATACGGCCGGCACCGCCGGTGGCGAACAGCACCGCCTTGGCGTGCAGGATGAACACTTCGCCGGTTTCCATTTCCAGCGCGGTCACACCGACCACATCGCCGTCGGCGTCGCGGATCAGGTCCAACGCCATCCATTCGACGAAGAACTGGGTATTGGCGCGCACGTTACGCTGATACAGCGTGTGCAGCATGGCATGGCCGGTACGGTCGGCCGCGGCACAGGCGCGCTGCACCGGGGTCTGGCCATTGTTTTGGGTATGGCCGCCAAACGGGCGCTGGTAGATCTTGCCGTTTTCCAGACGGTCGAACGGCATGCCGAAGTGCTCGAGCTCGATCACGGCTTCGGGCGCCTTGCGGCACATGAATTCGATGGCATCCTGGTCACCCAGCCAGTCCGACCCCTTCACGGTGTCGTACATATGCCATTCCCAATGGTCTTCCTGCACGTTGCCGAGCGAGGCGGAAATGCCACCCTGCGCCGCAACCGTGTGCGAACGGGTCGGGAATACTTTGGACAGCACAGCCGTTTTCAGGCCGGACTCGGACAATTGCAGGGCCGCACGCAGACCTGCGCCACCGCCGCCAACGATGACAGCATCAAACCGACGAACAGGTACGCCCATTACAGCCCCCATACCACTTTAATCGAGTAAATAACACAGGACACCAGCCATACCAGCGTGAGCACGTGCAGCGTCAGACGCACGCCAACCGGCTTGATGTAGTCCATCCACAGGTCACGGATACCAACCCAGGCGTGCATGAACACGGCCAGCAGGGTGGTCTGGGTCAGCACCTGCACCCAGGTCTGGCCGAAGAATGCTTTCCAGCCTTCATAGCTGGACGGCATGGCCAACAGGAACAACACCAGCGCGAAGGTGTAGATCGCCATGATCACGGCAGTGACGCGCTGCAGAACCCAGTCGCGCAGACCGTAATGAGCGCCGACGACGATGCGGTTTACCATAGAACGACCCCCAGAATGACAGTCAGGGCAAGACTGATAACGATCACGGACTTGGCGGTAGCACGAGCGGTTTGCAGCTCGAGGCCTTTATGCACATCCAGGAACAGGAAGCGAATGCCAGCGCAGAAATGGTGCATGAAGGCCCACAGCAGACCAATCAGAACCAGCTTCATCAGGGGGTGGGAGACCACGGCACGGTAGGCATCGAATGCTTCAGCCGAACTGAGGGTTCCGTGGAGGAGGTAAATCAAGAGAGGGAGAGAAAAGAACAGCGCGACACCGCTGATCCGGTGCAAGATCGAGACGATACCCGGGATGGGTAGCCTGATCTTGGCCAGATCCAAGTGCTTTGGTCGTTGCTTCTGCATATGGCTTCCTTGGATGCTTTTTTTAACCAAGTGGTTATACCGTGGCTTCATGACTGAAGCCGCCCAGTGACGATCGCATTTTGTTTTGTAAAGCGCACGACCGTCGATTCGACTCTCACGCTGCACCCCACTGCGTCGACTCGCTTGCTGCAGGTGCAACATGAACCCGGAATTTTATCAAAAACCCTCACCGGCTTGGCCGGTTTTTACAAAATCCTGTCGTTTTTACCCAATTATGGGATCCGCGGCCCACCGCAAGAAATCCCTGCTTTGCCGTTGATCTAGGGCGTGACGACATAGGCGAATTGTTGCGTCAGGCAGTAACGCTGGCGCCATTCGACCGGCTCTCCGGTCATCGACACCGACAGTCGCAGCAGCGACAAGGCAGGCACTTCGATGCTGGTCACCTGCCCCAGCAGCGAGGCCTCTTCCCGGGGCAGCAGCTCGGCCCGAAACTGCACCGACTTCACCATCACCCTGACCCCGTAGCGACGCTGCAGCGTGGCGTACACCCCGCCACCGAACTGCCGCAGCCATCGGGCGTCGAGCCCTTCGAACTTTTCGCACGACAGGTAGGCATCGTCGAGCGCGATCGGCTGCCCCTGATAGCGCCACAACTGCCTCAATCGCCATAGCGGTTCGCTTCGACGCAACCCGAGCGCCTCGGCCATCTCCACCGAAGCATTGGCACGGGAGCAACTCAGCAGCTCGACCAGCGGAGCGGCACCGCCCGCCCCCATCGCGCCCGGAGCACTGAGCAAGGCATCACCCCAATCGCTGACGGACTCAGCGACGAATGTCCCCCTGCCTTGCTGGCGGTACAGAACTTCATCCTGGACCAGTTCGGTCAAGGCCCGACGGATAGTGCCCTGGCTAACCGACAGCTCTTCGGCCAAGTCCCATTCGCTGGGCAGCGCCTCGTCCACCTGCCACTCGCCGTCATTGATTCGCAGCAGCAGGAGCGACTTGATTTGTTCATACAACGGCCGGCGGCGGAGCTGGTTGCGATTCATGTTGTGTACTTTTTATCACCAAACAAATCAAGCGTAAATAGAAGTCTTATATAAGACATAAGTCATTATCGATGATATCAGAAAAAGTGATGGGGAATCCACGGCCACAAGCGCCGGACCTCGTGGTAGACTTCTTGGTCGCAGCCATTTATTGCGCAGCAACATTCCCTCACATCTCACGTCGAATAAAGGAGTGCCTCCTGATGAAAGCCCCTGTACGCGTTGCCGTGACCGGTGCAGCCGGCCAGATTGGTTATAGCCTGCTGTTCCGCATTGCCAGCGGTGAAATGCTCGGTAAAGACCAGCCCGTCATCCTGCAACTTCTGGACCTGCCGCAGGCCCAGACCGCCGTCAAAGGCGTGATGATGGAACTGGAAGACTGCGCCTTCCCGCTGCTGGCCGGCATGATCGCCACCGACGACCCGAACGTGGCTTTCAAGGATGCTCAGGTCGCCCTGCTGGTCGGCGCCCGTCCGCGCAGCAAAGGCATGGAACGCAAGGACCTGCTGGAAGCCAACGGCGCCATCTTCACCGTTCAGGGCAAGGCGCTGAACGACCACGCCGACCGCAACGTGAAAGTGCTGGTCGTCGGCAACCCAGCCAACACCAACGCCTACATCGCCATGAACAGCGCTCCGGATCTGGATCCGAAAAACTTCACCGCCATGTTGCGCCTTGACCACAACCGCGCCCTGTCGCAGCTCGCGGCCAAGACCGGTACCGCCGTATCCGACATCGAGCACATGCTGGTCTGGGGCAACCACTCCCCGACCATGTACGCCGACTACCGCTTCGCCACCGTGAACGGCGAATCGCTCAAGGCCAAGATCAACGACGAAGCCTGGAACCGCGATGTGTTCCTGCCGACCGTGGGCAAGCGCGGCGCCGCCATCATCGAAGCACGCGGCCTGTCGTCGGCCGCCTCGGCTGCCAACGCCGCCATCGACCACATCCATGACTGGGTGCTGGGCACCAACGGCAAGTGGGTGACTATGGGCATCCCGTCCGACGGCTCCTACGGCATTCCGGAAGGCGTCATGTACGGCTTCCCGGTTGTGTGCGAAAATGGCAAATACACGATTGTTCAAGGCCTTGAGATCGACGAGTTCAGCCGCGAACGCATGAACCTGACCCTGGCCGAACTGGAAGAAGAGCGCGCGGGCGTTGCCCATCTGCTCTGATAGCATTAGCCCGGTTCATGCAAAAGCGCACCGCGAGGTGCGCTTTTTGTCTTTGATCGGGCCTGCATTTTCTGTTTTTACGCATAGCGAATTGGGAGTTGTTGAGATGATCGAAGTCGAAGTTCTGAACCAGATCGACGCCAAGATTGCAGATCTGGCGAGCCGTGCCACCGCCATTCGGGGGTATCTTTGACTACGACGGCAAATGTGACCGTCTGGAAGAAGTCGTCCGTCTGACCGAAGACCCGGAAATCTGGAACGACCCCAAGCGCGCCCAGGACCTGGGCCGCGAACGCAAGCAACTGGAAGACGTGGTGCTGGTCATCGACAGTATCAGCGGCGCAGTCAACGACAGCCGCGACCTGTTCGACATGGCGCGCGAAGAAAACGACGCCGACACCATTCTCGCGGTGCAGGACGACCTGGCCGAGGCAGAGGCCAAGCTGGCCCAGCTCGAATTCCGCCGCATGTTCCACGACCCGATGGACCCGAACAACTGCTTCCTGGACATCCAGGCCGGCGCCGGCGGCACCGAGGCACAAGACTGGGCCGGCATGCTGCTGCGCATGTACACCCGCTACGCCGAGCGCAAGGGCTTCAAGGTCGAAATCCTGGAAGAATCCGAAGGCGAAGTGGCCGGCATCACCAGCGCCACGCTGAAGATCAGTGGCGAATACGCCTACGGCCTGCTGCGCACCGAAGTCGGCGTGCATCGCCTGGTGCGCGTCTCGCCGTTCGACTCCAACGCCCGCCGCCATACCTCGTTCTCATCGGTATTCGTCTACCCGGAAGTGGACGACTCGTTCGTGATCGAGATCAACCCGGCCGACCTGCGCGTGGACACCTACCGCGCCTCCGGCGCCGGCGGCCAGCACATCAACAAGACCGACTCGGCGGTACGCATCACGCACAACCCGACCGGCATCGTGGTGCAGTGTCAGAACGACCGCTCGCAACACCGCAACCGCGACGAAGCGATGCAGATGCTGCGCGCCAAGCTCTACGAACTGGAGCTGAAAAAGCGCAACGAAGCCAAGCAGGCGCTGGAAGACACCAAGACCGACGTGGGCTGGGGCCACCAGATCCGCTCCTACGTCTTCGACCAGTCGCGCATCAAGGATCTGCGCACCAGCTACGAGGTCGGCAACATCAAGTCCGTGATGGACGGCGACCTCGACGGCTTCATCGAAGAGAGCCTCAAGCAGGGCGTCTAAGCCCGCCTTGCTGACGGGGCGGAACCGCACCCTCCGCCCCAGATAAAAGATTGCCATTGGAGTCACTATGTCAGAACACGAACAAACTGCCCCCGCTCTCGATGAGAACCAGATCATGGCGGAACGCCGCCAGAAGCTGAAGGCCATCCGCGAACAGGGCGTCGCCTTCCCCAACGACTTCCGCCGTAGCCACATGGCGCGCCAACTACACGATGCGCACGACGATAAGGAGCGCGAACAGCTGGAAGGCGAACAGATCGAGGTGGCGGTGGTCGGCCGCATGATGCTCAAGCGCGTCATGGGCAAGGCCAGCTTCGCCACGCTGCAGGACGGCAGCGGCCGCATCCAGATCTTCGTATCGAACGACAAGACCGGCCTCGAGCAGCATGACCAGTTCAAGCACTGGGACATGGGCGACATCGTGGCGGCCCGCGGCACGCTGTTCAAGACCAAGACCGGCGAGCTGACTGTCCAGGCAAGTGAAGTGCGTCTGCTGTCGAAAAACATTCGCCCGCTGCCGGAGAAATTCCACGGTCTCACCGACCAAGAACAGAAATACCGCCAGCGTTACCTCGACCTGATCATGAACGAGCAATCGCGTGACGTGTTCACCAAGCGCTCGCAGATCGTCCAGGGCATCCGCTCCTACATGGTAGACGAAGGCTACCTGGAAGTCGAAACGCCGATGATGCACCCGATTCCGGGCGGTGCTACGGCCAAGCCGTTCGTCACGCACCACAACGCGCTCGACATGCCGCTCTACCTACGCATCGCCCCCGAGCTGTACCTGAAACGCCTGGTAGTGGGCGGCCTGGAGCGCGTGTTCGAAATCAACCGCAACTTCCGCAACGAGGGGATGAGCACGCGTCACAACCCCGAGTTCACCATGATGGAGTTCTACGAGGCCTACTCGGACTACCAGCGCATGATGGAAATGACCGAGGGCGTGATCCAGAAGCTAGCGAAGGACATTCTCGGCACGCTGCACATCCAGTACCAGGGCAAGACGGTCGACCTGTCGAAATTCGAACGCCTGACCATCGTCGGCGCCATCAAGAAGTACAACCCGCACTACAGCGACGAGCAACTCCACGACCGCGCCTGGCTGAAGGAAGAGATCGCCCGCCTCGGCGGCAAGCCGGTACTAACCGACGGCATCGGCGGCCTGCAGCTGTCGCTGTTCGAAGAATGCGCCGAGAGCCAGCTATGGAATCCGACCTTCATCGTCGACTACCCGGTGGAAGTGTCGCCGCTGGCGCGCGGCTCGGACAAGCACCCCGGCATCACCGAGCGCTTCGAGCTGTTCGTGGTCGGCCGCGAGCTTGCCAATGGCTACTCGGAGTTGAATGATCCGGAAGACCAGGCTGCCCGCTTCCTGGCCCAAGTGCAGCAGAAGGATGCCGGCGACGACGAGGCCATGCACTACGACGCCGACTACATCCGCGCGCTGGAATTCGGCCTGCCGCCGACCGGCGGCTGCGGCATCGGCATCGACCGCCTGGTGATGCTGCTGACCGATGCCCCGTCGATCCGCGACGTCATCCTGTTCCCGCAGATGCGCGCGGAATAAGCACGCCGATACGACCTTTTGTAGGTTTGCAGAGTTCGTGCAAATTACTGCATTTAGGTGAACAATCGAGTGCTTTCTCAGAAAAAGCCCCGACTTTAAGTCGGGGCTTTTTTACATACAGTACAGTGTTGGAATTGGGGATGAAGCGGGAAAATTGAGCAACAATGGCACGCTGATTTCGCGCACCATTTTCTTACGCGAGTAGACCTAGCCGTTATTGCGACGGCGGCGTGACTCCACGCTCGGCCAAGAGGGTGCGATGCGCGGCCAGAATCTCACCCATGCCATGGGGTTCGAGTTGACTTGAGGGGGCATGATTGGATGCCATCAAGCCAGCAACTCTTGGCTGAGGTTGATTGGCCTTATAGGTGGCGAGAATCTTCTGTGCTTCTTCAAGCAGCTTTAGGATTTCTTGACTGTCACCACGGAGCTTGCCGAACCAGTGCGCAATGAAGATAGAGTCGAGCTTTGCATAGTCGAGTACACCGTACTGGACCCGATAGGCCACGACACTTCTCGTGCGCGACTTCAAGCTGTTCGCCGAGAGGTGCCAGCGCCAGTAGCGCACATCCATACGCATGAGGAATCCGTTATCTGGGTAGATAACATACCGTTTGAGGGTATCTTCACCGGCGGTTCCGCTACCCAGGATAACGTCTAGGCCGTCGGAGATGACATCGCCGATAAAGTTGGCAATACGGGCTCCTTGTTCGTCGTCCTTGGTACCAAGTTTTGTAGCTTTGGTGACGAGGTCGGTGACACTTTTCCTCAAGCCCGCAGTGTCATCGCTGATGATGACGTGCGTCTGTTCGTCGATAAAGTCCTTCAATGTACCCGGGGCCATGTTCTCATCACCATTGGTCCAGGATTTGTTCATTTCATCGCGGAATGTGGCGAGACGCGCTTCGGCAAGTCGAGAAAGGACAGTCAGCGTTTCAGAGAGGGCCTGCTCAATTTCTTTTGAGTTGTCGAGGCTGTTTACGAAGTCACGAACGATACCCATGAATCCTCCTAAAACTTTGGTTAAGGCTCCCTGCTTGTTAAGGCAGGTAGCCCAGTAGCGCACAAGAAATATGTTATTAGTATATTTTTTGCCATTGCACTAGTATGAATGAGCAAAATTTTTGGCAGCAATCAATGCCCTAGCATGCTAATGCTTAACACTGATCCCGAAATCTTTGCTCACGTTTGGCTCGGAATTTCTAGTGAAGTAGTCCACACATCATCTGGAGAACCAGCACATGGGAATGGAAAAGCAGGTCGGTGCTTGGATGTATGGCCTTATCAAGAACCAGAATATGCAAACTCAGCAAGGCCAGGCATACAACAAGTATCTACAGGCACTTTTGCAGAAGGGTGGGGCCGAAGGCTGGGTTCAGGTCGAGATGGCAATTTTTTTCGAATCGATCCCAGGCGTCGTCAACGTGCACCGAGAGAAGCACATATATCAAAATCCGAACAAAAAGGTCGACTTTGCTCTTGAGTGTAAAAATGACGTGGGACAGTGGTTTGGTTACCTAGTGGAACTGAAGTGCGAATCGTTATTCCATTCCGCCGAACTAGGCCGCTCGACGATGGACCACACTCAATATGCCGAGGTACAGGTTGACGTCGACAAGCTGAAGTATGAAAGGTCGCCCGAATTCGCCTCGAATGGGTCGTGCGTTTTGGTTGTGACATTCTCACGGGAAGCAGAACAGGCGATAGATAACCGTTTCCAGCACATTCTCAACGATGATCCCGAATGCAAACAGGAACTGGAACTTCAACATTTCGGTGAGTGGTGGAAGGTCTGCGTCTATGCTCTGCCGGTGAGCTGACAAAGCACTGGCCTGTCAATCGTTCCCCTGGACGCAGGAGCCAGGCGACTCAAGCAGGAGGAGTTGGAGCCAGCGTCTCGGCAAAGTCCAGATACGCAGGGCGAGCAGCAAATGACTTCTCGGCAATGCAAGCAACTCACCCCGAAGAACAGCTAGTTTCCGGCACCCTCACGGCTTCAACCGTGGCGACAGGCGGAGGATGCTGCCCTATCAGGCGCTGGAGGTGGTGAGTCGCTCCGGCAGCAGGACGCCCTTCTCCAGCAGCTTCTCGAACTCCTTGGCCGGGACCGGTTTCGCCAGCAGGTAACCCTGGGCGGCATGGCAGCCCTCGCGGTCGAGGAACTTCCACTGCTCGATGGTCTCCACCCCTTCCGCAATCACCGTCATGTTGAGGTTCTTGGCCATGTTGATGATGGCGCGGGCAATAGCCGAATCGTCCGCATCCATCGGAATGTCACGCACGAAGGAACGGTCGATCTTCAGCTTGTCCGCCTTGAAACGCTTAAGGTAGGACAGACTGGAGTAGCCTGTACCAAAGTCGTCGATGGAAAGCTGCAGCCCCATGCTCTTGATGCGGTCGATGGTATGGATGGTGGTTTCGACATCGTCCATGATCACGCTCTCGGTCACCTCGACGTCCAGATCACTGCCCACCAGCCCGTGCGCCGATAGTGCCCGCTGCAGGTGTACGGCCAGGTCTTGCTGCCTGAACTGCAGCGTGGACAGGTTGACCGCCAGCGAGATGCGCGGCAGTCCCTGGCGGCGCCACTGCGCCAGCTGGCGGCAGGCCTCCTGGATCACCCAGTTGCCGATCTGGACGATGAAGCCCCGCTCCTCGGCGACCTCGATGAAGCGTACCGGCCCCAGCAGGCCCAGCTCGGGATGCTGCCAGCGGATGAGCGCCTCGGCACCGATGATTTCCCCGGTCTTCAGGTCGACCTGCGGCTGGTAGTGCAGCACGAACTCGTCTCGATCCAGCGCGTAGCGCAGCTGGCTCTCGATCTCAAGGATTTCCCGAGCCCGTGCATTGAGGTCGGCCGTGTAGAACTTGTAGCTGTTGCGGCCGGCCGATTTGGCGTGGTACATCGCGGCATCGGCGTTGCGCACTAGGGTCTCGAAGTCACGGCCATCGTCCGGGAACACGCTGATGCCGATCGACGGCGTGATCGAGATCGAGTGGTTGAACAGTTCCACCGGCGGCTCAAGCACCTCGCGGATGCGCTCGGCGGCCAGTGCCGCACTGCCAGGATCGGCGATCAGCGGCAACAGCACGATGAACTCGTCGCCGCCTTGGCGTGCCACCACTTCACCCGTCAGCAAGGTCGAGCGGATACGCTCTGCCAGCACCTGCAGCAAGGCGTCGCCCGCCGAATGGCCGAGCGACTCGTTGATGGTCTTGAAACGGTCGAGGTCGAGCAGCAGCAGGGCCAGCCGCTCGTTGTCGCGCGTGGCGTTCTGGATCGCCAGCTCGACCCTATCCTGGATATGCGCGCGGTTGGGCAAGCCGGTCAGCACGTCGAAATGCGCCAGGAACTGGATGCGCTCGTCGGCGGCCTTGCGTTCGGACAGGTCGCTGAAAATCGCCACGTAATGGGTGATTTCGCCCACCGCATTGCGCACGGCGCTGATTGCCAGCCACTCCGGGTAGACCTCACCGTTCTTGCGGCGATTCCACAACTCGCCCTGCCAGGAACCATGCTCGTTGATGGCACTCCACATCGCTTCGTAGAAGGTCTCGTCGTGACGGCCGGAAGACAGCATGTCCGGCTTCTGCCCCAGCACTTCCTGCTGGCCGAAGCCGGTGATCTGGCTGAACGCCCTGTTGACGCTGCGGATGCGCTTGTCCGCGTCGGTGATCATGATGCCCTCGACGGTATTCTCGAACACCTTGGCCGCTAGCTGCATGCGCTCTTCAGCCACGCGCTTTTCGGAGATGTCGCGCACCATGCGCCATACCGCGTTGATGCGACCGAAGGAATCCCGCATCGCCACGGTCTTGACGCTGACCGGCACCACGTTGCCGAAGCGGTTGATGTAGCTGGCCTCGAATTCATCGCAATAGCCGAAGCGCAGCACCTTGTTGTCGAGGTTGAAGCGCTCCATCCCCTCGCTCTCCGGCGCGATCAGCGACCAGAAGTTCTGCAACTTGAGTTGGTCGAGGCTGTAGCACATCAGGTTGAGGAAAGCCGGGTTGGCATCGATCACCTGGCCGTCGAGCGAGCTGATCACGATGCCGTCTAGATTGGACCAAAACAGCTCGCGGTACTTGTTCTCGGAACGGCGCAAGGCATCCTCCACCTCGCGCCGCCGGGCGATGTCCGACTCCAGCGCCAGGGTCTTGGCGCGCAATTCGTCGATCAGGCGCTTAAGTTCGGCTCGCGTCCACTCGAGGTGGCGCCCCAGCCGGCCGATCTCATCCTTGCGCTCCCAGAGAAAGGGGGTGTCGAGGTGCAATTCGGCCAGATGCGTCGCCTGCTCGGTCAGGGTGCGCATCGGCTTGAGGAAGCGGGAATGCAGAATGCCGACAATCAGCAGAATGGACAGCCCCAGCTGGGCGAACAGGATCATCAGCAGGTTCTTGAGCTGATTGCTCTGGGCGATGGTCAGGTGCTCGGTATCGAACTCGATGGTGACCTGGCCGATTTCCTCGCCACGGTAAATGACCGGCTTCTGAACGAAGGAGACGCCGCCGATACGGCGCTCGCTACGCAGCGCGTAGAGGAAAACGGTGTTGGACTGAGTATCGGTCACCCGCACCGAAATGACGCGGCTGTCCTCCATCACCGAGGCGATCAGCGGACTACCGGCCTGCCGGCTGAGGTTCCACAGCGGCTCCTGCATGCCCAGCGCCACGATGTCGAGCAAACGGCGCTGATCGGTTTCCAGCTGCGCCACCATGTTGTCGCGCTGCAGCCCGAACCCCAGCACGGTGATGATGGACGCAGGAATCAGCAGACCAAGAATAACGGCAACAAGCACCACCACCCGCAGCGAAAAGCGCGAAGCCACGGTCTGGTTAACGGCTGACTGGCGCGACGATGTCATGTTTTTCTGGTCCATCAAGCTCAAGCGGGGTCAGATCCCGGTATTTAATAGTTATCGACACGTTTACCTAATTCGAGAGGGAGTATACCCCTACCCGTCGATTGCCTTGCCTGTTTCACGCGCCTACAATCCGCAGAACTTATACCAAGGATAGGCAGTTCGAGCAAAGATGACACGACCACAGTATGACATGACGGTCAGCGCGCGCTGGATGATCACCGTCGAACGCGACGGCGAAGTGCTTGAAAATCATGCCATAGCCATCAAGAATGGCAGAATCGAGGCAATAATACCAGCCAACCAATTGGCGGCGATTTCTGCGACACAACACGTCGATCTGCCCCACCATGTTCTGATGCCGGGCCTGATCAATCTGCACGGCCACTCGGCCATGACGCTGTTACGCGGCCTGGCAGATGACAAAGCCCTGATGGACTGGCTGAACAACCATATCTGGCCGGCGGAAGGCAAGCATGTGCGCGACGACTTCGTGTTCGACGGCGCACTGATCGCGATGGCGGAAATGATCCGGGGCGGCACCACCACCATCAACGACATGTATTTCTATCATGCCGCCATGGCCCGCGCCGGGCTAGCGTCCGGCATGCGCACCTTCGTCGGTTGCTCCATCCTGGAGTTCCCGACCAATTACGGCGCCAACGCCGACGACTACATCAGTAAAAGCCTGGCCGAGCGCCGCGAATTCCTGGGCGAGGAGCTGGTCACCTTCACCCTCGCGCCGCACGCCCCCTATACCGTTTCCGACGACACCTTCCGCAAGGTCGCAATGCTGGCCGAGCAGGAAGACATGCTGATCCACTGCCATATCCATGAAACGGCCGACGAAGTCGAGGGCAGCGTCAAGGAACGCCAGCAACGCCCTCTGGCGCGCCTGAAGGAACTGGGCCTGTTGTCACCGCGCTTGATCGCCGCGCACATGGTGCACCTCAACGACGAGGAAATCGAGCTGGTGGCGCGCCATGGCGTCGCGGTCGCCCACAACCCGGCCTCCAACATGAAGCTCGCCTCCGGCATCGCCCCGGTGAAGAAGATGCTGGATGCTGGAGTGACCGTCGGCATCGGCACCGATGGCGCAGCCTCCAACAACAAGCTCGACATGCTGGCCGACACCCGCCTGACCGCGCTGCTGGCCAAGGTGGGCACGCTCGACCCGACTGCCGTCCCCGCCGCCACCGCCATCCGCATGGCCACCCTCAACGGCGCCAAGGCGCTCGGCATCGACGACAAGGTCGGCAGCATCGCGATCGGCAAGCAGGCCGATCTGATCGCCCTCGACCTGTCCGCCATCGAGACCGCCCCGGCATTCGACCCCATCTCGCACGTGGTCTATGCCGCCGGCCGCGAACAGGTGACACACACCTGGGTCAAGGGCGAGACGCTGCTGAACAACCGCGTTCTGACCACGCTGGACGAAGCAGCCCTGATGACCAAGGCCGCCGACTGGCGCAACCGTATCCTGGCAAGGTAAAGCAGATGAGTAATGTCGACGAACTGGAACTGGATAAATTCAGCCAGCTGGCCCACAAGTGGTGGGACAAGGAAAGCGAATTCAAGCCGTTGCACGAGATCAATCCGCTCAGGCTCGGTTACATAGACGACCGCGCCGGACTCGCCGGCAAGACGGTGCTCGACGTCGGCTGTGGCGGCGGCATTCTGGCCGAAAGCATGGCACTGAAAGGCGCCAACGTCACCGGCATCGACCTGGCCAAGAAGTCGTTGAGGGTTGCCCAGCTGCACAGTCTCGAGTCCGGCGTCAGCGTCGACTACCGCTGCGTGGCGGTGGAAACGTTGGCCGAAGAACTGCCCGGTCACTTCGACGTGGTGACCTGCATGGAAATGCTGGAGCATGTGCCGGATCCGGAGAGCGTGGTGCGCAGCTGCTCGCGTCTGGTCAAACCGGGAGGCTGGGTGTTTTTTTCCACCCTCAACCGCAACGCCAAGTCCTACCTGCTGGCGGTGCTGGCTGCCGAGTACGTTCTCGGCATGCTGCCGCGCGGCACCCACGAATACGGCCGCTTCATCAAGCCGTCGGAGCTCGGCCGCATCGCCCGCCATGCGGGACTCGAGCTCGAGGACATCTCCGGCATGAGCTATAACCCGCTGACCCGCACCTACGTGCTGGGCAACGACACCGGCGTCAACTACCTGATCGCCACCCGCCGTCCGCTCGCCTGACGCGACAAGGCCGCCCTCCCCCACACGGGTAGCGGCGGCCTTGGTAAACAGCCGATAACAAAAAACCCTTCGCCGTGCACCAGCGAAGGGTTCTTTATCAAGAAGACCAGCAGATTACTTCAGCTTGGTTTCTTTGTAGGTCACGTGTTTACGTGCAACGGGATCAAATTTCTTGATCTCCATCTTTTCCGGCATCGTGCGCTTGTTCTTCGTAGTGGTGTAGAAGTGGCCAGTGCCGGCGGTGGATTCCAGTTTAATCTTATCGCGCATGGTATACCTCAGTCGCTATCTTGATGAGCTGCTATCAGATCTCGCCGCGTGCGCGCAGATCGGCCAGGACAACTTCGATGCCCAGCTTGTCGATGGTACGCAGTGCAGCGTTGGATACGCGCAGACGCACCCAGCGGTTTTCGCTTTCTACCCAGAACTTGCGATATTGCAGGTTCGGCAGGAAACGACGTTTCGTCTTGTTGTTGGCGTGGGAAACATTGTTCCCGGTCATCGGACGCTTGCCGGTGACTTTGCAAACTCGCGCCATGGTTAAACTCCCAAAACCGGTAAAAGCTGGCTTTATAACATAGAAACAGGAAGATACGCAAGAAGAACCGTTGGCGCGGCACCTTGCTCTCATACCCAGAATGATTGCCTGGAATTATACCCGCATTCCACGGCGGCAGGCAGCAAAAATCGTCCGGCGCCGCCTTGGCGGCACAACACCGCTTGCGCCACATGACGGTTCAACTCTCGTCCGTTTCAGGTTAAAATCCGGGATTCCGTTACAAGCGTGTTCCCATGACCAAGTACATCTTCGTCACCGGCGGCGTGGTGTCCTCCCTCGGCAAAGGCATTGCCGCGGCGTCTATCGCTGCCATCCTCGAGTCCCGTGGCCTGAAGGTCACCATGTTGAAGCTCGATCCCTACATCAACGTGGACCCGGGCACCATGAGCCCGTTCCAGCACGGCGAAGTGTTCGTGACCGAAGACGGCGCCGAAACCGACCTCGACCTTGGCCACTACGAGCGCTTCATCCACGCCAAGATGAAGAAGAGCAACAACTTCACCACCGGCCAGGTATACGAGTCCGTCATCACCAAGGAACGCCGCGGCGACTACCTCGGTGGTACCGTGCAGGTGATCCCGCACATCACCGACGAGATCAAGCACAAGGTCCACGAAGGCGCCGGCGATGCCGACGTCGCCATCGTCGAGATCGGGGGCACCGTGGGCGATATCGAATCGCTGCCCTTCCTCGAGGCCATCCGCCAGCTGCGCTCCAACCTCGGGCGCAAGAACACGCTCTACGTGCACCTGTCGTACGTGCCGTTCATCGCGGCGGCCGGCGAGATCAAGACCAAGCCGACCCAGCACTCGGTGCGCGAGCTGCGCGAGATCGGCATCCAGCCGGACATCCTGCTGTGCCGCATGGACCGCGAGCTGCCGGAAGACGAAAAGCGCAAGATCGCGCTGTTCTGCAACGTCGAAGAAAACGCCGTGATCGGTTGTTACGACTCGGACAGCATCTACAAGGTGCCGAGCATGCTGCACGCCCAGGGCATCGACGACATCATCTGCGAACAGCTGCAGCTGGAACTGCCCAAGGCCGACCTGTCGGTGTGGGACCGCATCGTCGACGCCATCGAGCACCCGGAACACGAGATCAACATCGCCATGGTCGGCAAGTACGTCGACCTGACCGAGTCGTACAAATCGCTGTCCGAAGCGCTCAAGCACGCCGGCATCCACACCAAGAGCCAGGTCAACATCCATTACGTCGACTCGGAAGAAGTCGAGCGCGACGGCTGCGCCACGCTGAAGGGCATGGACGCGATCCTGGTGCCGGGCGGCTTCGGCAAGCGCGGCGTCGAGGGCAAGATCAAGGCGGTCAAGTTCGCCCGTGAAAACAAGATCCCGTATCTGGGCATCTGCCTCGGCATGCAGATCGCGCTGATCGAGTACGCCCGCGACGTGGCCGGACTGAAGGGCGCCAACTCCACCGAATTCGACCTCGAAACCGAATACCCGGTGGTAGCGCTGATCGATGAATGGGTCAACCACGACGGCAAGATCGAGAAGCGCGACGAGAACTCCAACCTGGGCGGCACCATGCGCCTGGGCGGGCAGGCCTGCGACCTGGAGCAGGGCTCGCTGGCGGCGCACATCTACGGTGCCAAAAGCATCGTCGAGCGTCATCGTCATCGCTACGAAGTGAACAATTACTACGTGCCGCGACTCGAAGAAGCTGGCCTCACCATCAGCGGCCGCTCCGCCGGTCATGAAAAGCTGGTGGAAACCATTGAGATCAAGGACCATCCGTGGTTCTTCGCCTGCCAGTTCCACCCGGAATTCACCTCCACCCCGCGTGACGGCCACCCGCTGTTCATCGCTTACGTGAAGGCGGCGCTGGCTCACCAGCAAGGGAAGTAAACGATGCAACTGTGCGGATTTGAAGTCGGCCTCGACCAGCCGTTTTTCCTGATTGCCGGCACCTGCGTGATCGAGAGCGAGCAGATGGCGCTCGATACCGCCGGCCAGTTGAAGGAAATCACCAGCGCGCTGGGTATCCCGTTCATCTACAAGTCGAGCTACGACAAGGCCAACCGGTCGTCCGGCAAGTCGTTCCGTGGCCTCGGCATGGACGAGGGCCTGCGCATCCTGGCGGAGATACGGCGCCAGATCGGCGTGCCGGTGCTGACCGACGTGCACACCGAAGCCGAGGTACCGCACGTAGCGGCCGTGGTCGACGTGCTGCAGACACCCGCCTTCCTGGCTCGCCAGACTGACTTCATCCGTGCCGTGGCGCAAAGCGGCAAGCCGGTCAACATCAAGAAGGGCCAGTTTATGGCTCCTTCCGACATGAAGAACGTCATCGACAAGGCACGCGATGCCGCACGCGAGGCGGGCCTGTCCGAAGACCGCTTCATGACCTGCGAACGCGGCGCCTCGTTCGGCTACAACAACCTGGTGTCCGACATGCGCTCGCTTGCCATCATGCGCGAGACCGGCTGCCCGGTGGTGTACGACGCAACCCACTCGGTGCAGCTGCCGGGCGGTCAGGGCACCGCCTCGGGAGGGCAGCGCGAGTTCGTCCCGGTGCTGGCGCGAGCCGCCGTCGCGGCCGGCATCGCCGGCATGTTCATGGAAACCCACCCCGACCCGAGCAAGGCACTGTCCGACGGCCCCAACGCCTGGCCGTTGGGCCGGATGCAGGAGCTGCTGGCCACGCTCAAGGGCATCGACGCGCTGGTCAAAGCAGGCCCGCTGCCAGAACAATCACTGTAACCATTTGACTACATTTCGGCCAACCATTACGGTTGGCCGAAGCATTTGCTTGACTAAACACACCTAGAACAAAGGGAACAGACATGAGTTCGATCATCGATGTGATCGCCCGCGAGATTCTCGATTCGCGCGGCAATCCGACGGTTGAAGCCGACGTGCTGCTGGAATCGGGCGTGATGGGCCGTGCCGCCGTGCCGTCCGGCGCCTCCACCGGTGCCAAGGAAGCGCTGGAACTGCGCGACGGCGACAAGAGCCGTTACCTGGGCAAGGGCGTGCTCAAGGCCGTGGAAAACATCAACACCGAGATCTGCGAAGCCATCATCGGCCTCGATGCCTCCGACCAAGCCTTCATCGACAAGACCCTGATCGAACTCGACGGCACCGAAAACAAGGGCCGCCTGGGCGCCAACGCCATGCTGGCGGTATCGATGGCCGTGGCCCGCGCCGCCGCCGAAGACGCCGGCCTGCCGCTCTACCGCTACCTCGGCGGCGCCGGCCCGATGGCCCTGCCGGTGCCGATGATGAACGTCATCAACGGCGGCGCGCACGCCAACAATACCCTGGACATCCAGGAGTTCATGATCATGCCGGTGGGGGCCGCGACCTTCCGCGAAGCCCTGCGCTGTGGCGCCGAGATCTTCCACTCGCTGAAGAAGCTGTGTGACCAGAAGGGCTACTCCACCACCGTCGGCGACGAAGGCGGCTTCGCCCCGAACCTGGCCACCCACGAAGACGCCATCAAGCTGATCCTCGACGCCATCGACGCCGCCGGCTACGTGGCCGGCCAGGACGTGATGCTGGCGCTCGACTGCGCCTCGTCCGAGTTCTACAAGGACGGCCAGTACCACCTGTCCGCCGAAGGCCTGTCGCTCAGTTCCGAGCAGTTTGTCGACTACCTGGAAACGCTGGCCAACAACTACCCGATCATCTCGATCGAAGACGGCATGAGCGAGCACGACTGGGACGGCTGGAAGATCCTGACCGAACGTCTGGGCAAGCGCGTACAGCTGGTCGGTGACGACCTGTTCGTGACCAACCCGACCATCCTGGCCGAAGGCATCCAGCAGGGGCTGGCCAACTCGCTGCTGGTCAAGGTCAACCAGATCGGCACCCTGAGCGAAACCCTGAAGGCCGTCGATCTCGCCAAGCGTTCGGGCTACACCAGCGTGCTGAGCCACCGCTCGGGCGAAACCGAAGACAGCACCATCGCCGATCTGTCCGTGGCTACCAACTGCATGCAGATCAAGACCGGTTCGCTGTCGCGCTCCGACCGCATGGCCAAGTACAACCAGCTGCTGCGTATCGAAGAAGAGCTGGGTGATGCCGCCTACTACCCGGGCCGTTCGGCCTTCTACCACCTGAAGTGATTGCATGCGCTGGCTGACCCTGGTCCTGGTCGTCCTGATCACTACCCTGCAATGGCCGTTATGGTTCGGCAAGGGTAGCTGGCTCAGGGTCTGGCAGCTGGACAAACAACTTCAGGAACAGCGTGCGGTCAACCAGACCCTGATCGCACGCAATGCCGCCCTCGATGCCGAAGTGGGTGACCTCAAGCGGGGTACCGACGCCATCGAGGAGCGCGCGCGCAATGAGCTTGGCATGATCCGCCAAGGTGAGGTATTTTTCCAGTTGTTGGACCCGAACGGTAAATCGCCACCCCGAGAATGACCGTGGCCGCCGGGCCCAACCTCACGTATTCATGACCAACACCGATGATGGCTGGCGATAAAAGCTCCAGGATCTGGGCAATGACAACAAACAACCCCATCGAAGTCGCCCGCGAAACGCTGAAACAACTCAGCACCCGCAAACTACTGCCCACCCCGGAAAATTACGAGCGCGTCTACCAGGAGCTCACCAAGGCTCCGGCAGAACGGGAAAACAAGCTCGCCACGCAACTGTTTCGTGCGCTGGAGAGCCTGCCCAACGACAATGCTGCCGCCAAGGCGATGCTGCAACGCCTGCAACTGCTCATCAAAGCGTCCCACTGGGAGCAGGTTCCGCAACTGGTGATCGATTTTGCCCGACAGAGCCAGACCACCCAGCAGCTCGCCCAGGAATGGGGCAGCCTGATCGAGAACCTGATCAAGAGCTGGGATTTGCGCCAGACCGATTTCCCGCAGCACTTCAAGCAAGCCGGACTGGAACGGCTGCTGATCACCTACGGCAAACAGCCGCAGGAACTCAACAAGAAACTGCATTCGCTGATCCAGACCTGGAATACCCCGTTGCGGGATCGCGAGCCGGTCTCGGAGGAAATACTGCCTTCCGACGAGACGACGGCGGTCGCCGATCTCCCCCCGAGCTGGACGGTCTGGCAGCGCATCCTGTGCTTTGCCTTGAAGCACGGCCTGGAGCCGCGCCTGCAGCCCTACCCCGAGCTGGTGCTGAATCTCGAAGCCATGATCGGCGAAGTGGAGCAGCTCGGCGACGAGGCCACGCTCAACAGCCTGCTGCCGCGGCTGCGCGCCTTCATGATCAAGGTCGAACTCTATACCCAGCAGGAAGGGCGCCTGGTCACCGGGCTGTCGAACCTGCTCAAACTGCTGCTCGACAATATCGCCGAGGTCAACCGCTCGGACAGCTTCATGGTCGGTCAGATCGCCACGCTGCAGGAAGTGCTCTCGCAAGAACCCTTGTCGATGCAGCAGATCTACCAGCTGGAAACCAGCCTGAAGGAAGTCATCCGCAAGCAGGGTGCGCTGAAGAACTCGCTCGACGAGGCGGCCAGCTCGCTGCGCAATCTGCTGGATCGCTTCGTGTCGCGGCTGGCCAGCATGACCGACAGCACCGACGAGTTCCACAGCAAGATCAGCACGCACAGCACGCGGCTGAGACAGATCCAGAACGTCGAGGAACTCACCCCCATCATCAGTTCGCTGATGGAGGACACCTCGACGATGCAGCTCAACCTGGTCAGGTCGCGTGACGAGCTGCTGTCCTCGCGCGAACAGGTAGAGTCGGCCGAACAACGCATCAAGGAACTGGAAATCGCCCTGGAGGCGGCTAGCGCCAAGGTGAAGGAAGACCAGCTGACCGGCGCCTACAACCGGCGCGGACTGGCCGAGCACTTCCAGCGCGAGATCAGCCGCGCCGAACGCACCAACAGCCCGTTGTCGGTAGCGCTGATCGATGTCGACAACTTCAAGCAGCTCAACGACCACTATGGCCACCTGACCGGCGACGACGCGCTGAAGCACCTGGTCAACGTGACCCGCCACACCATGCGGCCTTCTGACATCGTGGCGCGCTTCGGCGGCGAAGAATTCGTCATCCTGCTGCCGGACACGCCCCCCCCCGAGGCCATCCAAGCCATCCAGCGCTTGCAGCGCGAGCTGACCAAGACCTTCTTTCTCGCCAATAACGACCGCCTGCTGATTACCTTCAGCGCCGGGGTAGCGAAATGGCATCTGGGCGAGCGCGATACCGACGTGATCGAACGGGCGGACCAGGCCATGTATCAGGCCAAGATCAGCGGCAAGAACCGGGTCTGCTCCGCGGAAGCGGAAGAAGCCCCCCCTGCTGCCTGACGGCGTTCATCCAACAAAAAACGGCCCGAACGGGCCGTTTTTACTTTGGGGGGCTCACTCTGCCACCGGGCCGCCACCCCTCTTCGTGGCCTTACCGGCCTTGGCGCGACGCCGCCGCACCTCCTTGGGGTCGGCAATCAGGGGACGATAGATCTCCACCCGATCATGCGCACGCAGTACGAAATCCTCCTTCACCGCCTTGCCGAACACCCCCAATTGGAGATGGGCCAGGTCGATCTCGGGGAACTGCCCGGCGATACCCGACAGCTCCACCGCTTGACGCGCCGTGGTGCCTGCCGCAACGGTCTGCGTGATGATCTGCTGGCGCTCGGGCCGCGCGTACGTGACTTCAATCTCAATGGTATTAGTCATCGCCGTAAATCCGGTCTGCTTCCTTGATGAAGGCATCCACCAACGAACCGGAGATATGGCCGAATACCGGTCCGATCAATTTTTCCAGCAGATGACTGGAAAAGCGATAGGTGAGACGGAACTCGATCTTGCAGCCAATCTCGCCCAACGGGTGGAAATGCCATCGTCCCTGCAGATGCTCGAAAGGCCCCTCGACCAGTTCCATGCTGATCGTCTCGCCATCGACATTGACATTGCGGGTGGTGAAATGCTGCCGAATTCTCAGATAGTCGATATGCAGACTGGCCACCAGCTGGTTGCCCACACGTTCATGAACCTCGGCCCTTCCGCACCAGGGCAGGAAGCGGGGATAGTGCTCGACATCGTCCACCAAGGCGAACATCTGTTCTACCGTATGGGGCACCAGGACATTCTTTTCGACAACCAGCATGGCAAGGGAAAACGCAAAAAGAGTAAAGGTACACCAAGCGCGCCTCCCCCGCCATGTCCGAGTTGGACGCTGCCAGGCCCAACGGAGCCAAACCGCTGAAATGACTCGACTTTAGCGATAGCACCGGTATCTGATAGAATACCGGATTCTCTTACCCTCACATGCCCATGAGCATCATCGACAACCGCAAGGCCTACCACGATTATTTCATCGAGGAAAAGCTCGAGGCCGGCCTCGTGCTGGAAGGCTGGGAAGTCAAGGCGATCCGGGCCGGCCGGGTGCAGCTCAAGGAGAGCTACGTCATCTGGAAGAATGGCGCTTTCTGGCTGTTTGGCTGCCATATCTCGCCGCTGCAGTCCGCCTCGACCCACGTCAAGCCCGACCCGACGCGCAACCGCAAGTTGCTGCTGAACCAGGCCCAGATCAATAAGTTCATCGGCAAGGTCGAGCGAGCCGGCTACACCATGGTCGCCCTCGACCTGCACTACACCAAGGGCATGATCAAGGCTGAAATCGGGCTGGCCAAGGGCAAGAAACTGCATGACAAGCGCGACAGCGCCAAGGAACGCGAACTCGACCGCGAGAAACAGCGTTTCCTGCGGGACCGGGGGTAAGCCATGAAAACCAGTGTTTCGCTACCGATCGTACTGATCACGCTGGGCTCGCTGTGGTTTCTGAAGAGCACCTACCTGCTGCCGGAAACCTCGACCCTGCTTGCCCTGTTGCTGGTGACGGCCGGGGTTATCCTCTTCGTCATCGACGGCTTCAACAAGTCGTCGATGGTCACCAGCCCGATGCTGATGTACGGCGGTGCCGCCGTTTACCTGTACGACTCTGCCGGCCTGCGTCTGAGCCACGTGCTGTCGCTGGGCATGGTGCTGATGGGAATCCTGCTGCTGTTGGCGCGCAGCGACCGCATCCCGGAGCGCAGCCAGCGTGCACCGGAACGACAGCTCAACGGCGACGGGCGTTGAGCCGATACTGACATCTATTAGACGATTGAGGGCCGCAAGGCCCGTTCTCCATTATCAAGGATAGGCATGGACAAGATCCTCATTCTCGACTTCGGCTCCCAGGTGAGTCAGCTCATCGCCCGCCGCGTTCGCGAGGCCCACGTGTATTGCGAACTGCATCCGTTCGACATGCCGATCGACGAGATCCGCGCGTTCAATCCGAAGGCCATTATCTTGTCCGGCGGTCCGAACTCGGTGTACGAGTCTGACTACCAGGCCGACCCGAAAGTCTTCGAACTGGGCGTGCCGGTGCTGGGCATCTGCTACGGCATGCAGTTCATGGCCCAGACCCTGGGCGGCAAGGTGGAAGCCGGCGACAAGCGCGAATTCGGCTACGCCGAGATCAAGGCACGCCACCACTCCAAGGTCTTCGAAGGCCTGCAAGACCGCATCGACGACGCCGGCAACGGCTACCTCGACGTCTGGATGAGCCACGGCGACAAGGTGGTGGAGTTGCCTGCCGGCTTCAAGGTCATCGCCGAGACCCCGTCCTGCCCGGTCGCCGCCATGGCCGACGAGGACCGCGGCTTCTACGCCGTACAGTTCCACCCGGAAGTGACCCACACCAAGCGCGGCACCGAGATGCTGCACCGCTTCGTGCTGCACGTGGCCGGCGCCAAGCCGTCCTGGACCATGCCGAACTACATCGAGGAGGCGATCCAGAAGATCCGCGAGCAGGTGGGTGACGAAGAAGTCATCCTCGGCCTGTCCGGCGGCGTGGACTCCTCGGTGGCGGCCGCGCTGATCCACCGCGCCATCGGCGAACAGCTTACCTGCGTCTTCGTCGACCACGGCCTGCTGCGCCTGAACGAAGGCAAGATGGTGATGGAAATGTTCGCGCAGAACCTCGGCGTGAAGGTGATCCATGTCGACGCGACCGAACAGTTCATGGGCAAGCTGGCCGGCGAGACCGACCCGGAGAAGAAGCGCAAGATCATCGGCGCCGAATTCGTCGAGGTGTTCCAGCACGAATCCGGCAAGCTCACCAACGCCAAGTGGCTGGCCCAGGGCACCATCTACCCGGACGTGATCGAATCCGCCGGCGCCAAGACCAAGAAGGCACACGCGATCAAGAGCCACCACAACGTGGGCGGCCTGCCGGACGACATGAACCTGAAGCTGCTGGAGCCGCTGCGCGACCTGTTCAAGGACGAAGTGCGCCAGTTGGGCGTAGCGCTTGGTCTGCCACATGACATGGTGTATCGCCACCCCTTCCCGGGCCCGGGCCTCGGCGTGCGCATCCTGGGTGAAGTGAAAATGGAATACGCCGACCTGCTGCGCCGCGCCGACGCCATCTTCATCGAAGAGCTGCGCAACACCATCGACGAGAAGACCGGCAAGAACTGGTACGACCTGACCAGCCAGGCCTTCGCCGTGTTCCTGCCGGTGAAGTCGGTGGGCGTGATGGGCGACGGCCGCACCTACGATTACGTGGTGGCGCTGCGCGCGGTGATCACCAGCGACTTCATGACCGCGCACTGGGCCGAACTGCCGTACAGCCTGCTGGGCAAGGTGTCCAACCGCATCATCAACGAAGTGCGCGGCCTCAACCGCGTGGTCTACGATGTGAGCGGCAAGCCGCCGGCGACCATCGAGTGGGAATAAGCCCCCTCCCTTTGCAGCATGAACACCATGGCCCTGCCTTTGCGCAGGGCTTTTTCTTGCCCGTTGGCCGACAACATCGGTGATGTTATCGCCCCCGAACCACTTGGACTCGACGCCTGATGTCATAGACTGTTAGGGTAATCGCATGTTTCCATGCTGAAGGGAGTGGCGGAGCCGCCACGTCCTTCCTCTTCCCGTTTCACCACGCACCAGGAGGATCACCATGAACGAGCAAACATTTGCCGCCGAGAAGGAACAATTGCTGCAGGATGTCCGCCACGTTCTGTCAAGCACGGAGGATTTGCTCACCGCCGCTGGCGACGAAGGCGGCGAGAAGGCCCAGCAGTTGCGCCAGCGCCTGGCCGACAAGCTGAAGGAAGCCAAGGCCAAGCTGACCGAGGCCGAGCAGGTGGTGGTCGGCAAGGCCAAGGTGGCGGCCAAGGCAACCGACCAGTACGTGCACGAAAACCCGTGGAAATCGATCGGCATCGCCACCGTGCTCGGCTTCCTGCTGGGCCTGCTGGTTTCCCGCCGCTGAGCCGGCCCGTCCCGATGCCGGAACATACTCCGACACCGCCCCGCCCGGGCTCGCTGCGCTCGCTGTTGGGCGGGTTCGTGGCCTTGGCGCTGACCCGGGCCGAGCTGTTCGGCCTGGAGGCCGAGGAACAGAAAGAACAGCTGCTGCGCAATACCCTGATCGGGGTTGCGGCACTGATCTGCCTGCTCATCGGCCTCATGGCCGCGCTGCTGTTCGTCGTGCTGCTCACCCCCCCCGAGTGGCGCGTGACGCTACTCGGCTTGCTCACCATCCTGTTTGCCGTTCTCGGGGCCGCCGCCTTGCTGCAGCTGCAGCGGCGTCTGAGCCGGCAATCCGCACCGTTCGCCACGACGCTGGCCGAGGTGCGCAAGGACTGGGACGCCCTCAACGGACGCGAGTAAGCGATGACTCCACAACAACGCGCCATCAAGAAAGAGCTGCTGCTGATGAAGGGTGAGGCGCTGCGCCTGAAGCTGCGCATGGAGCTGAAAGCCATCAAGCGGCCGATGAGTCTGGCTGGAGAAGGCTGGCACGCCTGGGGCACGATCAGGCGTCTGGGCCCGCTGCTGGGCGTGCTGGGCGGCGTCATTCCCAGCAAACGCCTGCGGGGCATGCTGCTGGGCGGCGTCCGGGTCTTGCTGCTATGGCGGGTTGCCCGCCGGCTCTGGGCTCGCCTGTGAGCGCGCCGGGGCTGGCGTTATAATCGGCGCCATGACGCTACTGAGCTCGCCCCCTCTTCCCCCCAATACCCTCCACCACCTGGCCGCGCTGGGCATCTCCAGCCGCGAGGCCTTGCGCGCCCAGGGAGTGGTGCATACCTTTCTGTTGTTGAAGGCAGCCGGCCATACCGTGACGCAGCGCCTGCTGTTCGCGCTGGAAGCGGCGGCGCGCGGCGTGCATTGGCAGGAACTCGACGACGATGATCGTGCCCAATTGACATGGGCGCTGCACCATCACGCCCCGGTGCGCCTGCCGCCGCCGGCCGAAGAAGCACAGCATTTCATGGCCGAGGCAATGAGGTTGGCCGAAGCCGCCGCAGCTGAAGGCGAGGTGCCGGTGGGGGCGGTGGTGGTGAAGGAAGGCCGCGTCATCGGCCGTGGCTTCAACCGCCCGGTGACGAGCCACGACCCGTCCGCCCACGCCGAGATGGTGGCCTTGCGCGAGGCCGCCGCGACGCTCGGGAATTACCGCCTGAGCGGCTGTGATCTGTACGTGACGCTGGAGCCCTGCCCGATGTGCGGCGGGGCGATCCTGCATAGCCGGCTCGACCGGGTGATCTACGGCGCGGCCGATCCCAAGATCGGTGCCGCCGGCAGCGTGCTGAACCTGTTTGGAGAGCGTGCCCTGAATCACCAGACGGCGCTGTTTAGCGGGATAGAAGCAGAGGCCTGCGGCCGGTTGCTGAGCGAGTTTTTCCGGCAGCGCCGTGCTGCTGGCCGAGCATGAAGGGAACGATGAAGATTCGTGTTTCAATCGCCGAACAGGCGCTGACGCTGCGGGACGACGACGGCCGCGTACTGCGCCGCTACCCGGTATCCACCGCCGCGTTGGGGGCGGGCGAGCGTAGCGGCAGCTACCAGACGCCGCGCGGGCGCCACATCGTGCGCGCCAAGATCGGCGCCGGCATGCCCGCCGGTTCGGTGTTCAAGGCGCGCCGCTGGACCGGTGAAATCTGCAGTGCCGAGGCGTACGCCGCCCAGCCCGAGCGTGACTGGATCCTGAGCCGCATCCTGTGGCTGTCCGGGCTCGAACCGGGGCGCAACCGACTGGGCCCGGTCGACACCATGCGCCGCTACATCTACCTGCACGGCACGCCGGACCAGGTCGAATTGGGCCGCCCCGGCTCGCACGGCTGCGTGCGCATGCGCAACAGCGACATCATCGAGCTGTTCGAGCTGGTGCCGTGCGGTACCGAAGTGGAGATCGTCGAGCATGAACCGGCTTAAGCTGGTGCTGGCCACCGGGCTGGCACTGGCGTCGGCCTTGCTGTACGCGGCCGAGGGTGAGAACACCCCGCCGCCACCCGCCGCGGCTGGCTTCATCCTGGCGCAGCAAACTACCGGTCCCCTGCTGCCCACGCATCCCAACCCGCAGCAGTACGGCAAGCCGTGGATCGTGGTCGGGGTGAAATCGCAGTCGCTGACCTTCTACGACGGCTGGGGACTGATGCAACACCGCTATAGCGTGTCCACCGCCCGCAATGGCGTCGGCGAGCTGGCCAACAGTTTCATGACGCCGCGCGGCTGGCACCGGGTATGCGAGAAGATCGGCGACGGCGCCGAGGAAAACACCATCATCTTCCGGCGCCAGGTCACGCCGTGGAAGTACACCCCGGCGCTGCACGCGCAATACCCCGAGAAGGACTGGATCCTGACGCGCATCCTGTGGCTGTGCGGCATGGAGCCGGGCAAGAATCAGGGTGGCGACGTCGACAGTTACGACCGCGCCATCTACATCCACGGCGCCGGCGAGCACGTCGCGTTCGGCACCCCGACTTCGCTCGGCTGCGTACGCATGCGCAACCCCGACGTCATCGAACTGTTCCAGCAGGCCGAACTCGGCACCGACGTGCTGATCGACGAAAACGGCTGACCCCCTGCTCCCACCGGCCCAGGTTGGCCGAAGCCCTTTTTCCCCGCACCGCACCACGGTGGCTCGCTGAACGACCCGAATCCCATTCGCGGTGCCGCATGACGCTGTTCTGGTGCATGTGCTCCGCCGGCTCCCGCCGGATTCCCCCTCCGTCATGGCACGTGGCTTGCTAAGTCCTGTTCAGGGCCATGCCATCTCTCCAGCTGGCCCGCCCGAAAAACATCAAGACAAGGGAGATTCCCATGCACGCCCTAACCCTGCCCCATTCGTCCCACTACGATGAAATGCTGCTCTCCAGCGGCGCGGTCCGCCCCCACTACCAGGGCTTTGCCGAATGGCTGCAGGCCCAGACCCCGGAAGCGCTGTCGCGCAAGCGCGAGGAGGCCAACCAGCGCTTTCACCGGGTCGGCATCACCTTCTCGGTGTACGGCGACGAGTCCGGCGCCGAGCGCCTGATCCCGTTCGATACCATCCCGCGCATCGTGCCCGCGGCCGAATGGCGCGCGCTGGAGGCCGGCATGCGTCAGCGGGTGAAGGCGCTCAACGCTTTCCTGCACGACATCTACCACGACCACGCCATCGTCAAGGCCGGCATCATCCCGGCCGAGCAGGTGTTCACCAACGCCCAGTACCAGCCGGCTATGCAGGGCATTGATCTGCCCGACCAGATCTACGCCCACATCACCGGGGTCGACATCATCCGCCACGCCGACGGCCAGTACTACGTACTGGAAGACAACCTGCGCGTGCCGTCCGGCGTGTCCTACATGCTGGAAAACCGCAAGATGATGATGCGGCTGTTCCCCGAGCTGTTCGCCCGCCACGCCGTGGGCGTGGTCGACCAGTACCCGGCGCTGCTGTTGTCGACGCTGCGCCAGGCCAGCCGGATCGACAACCCCACCGTGGTGGTACTCACCCCCGGCCATTACAACAGCGCCTACTTCGAGCACGCCTTCCTCGCGCAGCAGATGGGGGTGGAGCTAGTGGAGGGGCGCGACCTGTTCGTGCGCGACGACCACGTCTACATGCGCACCACCGCCGGCCACAAGCAGGTAGACGTGATCTACCGCCGCATCGACGACGCCTTCCTCGATCCGCTGGCGTTCCGCCCCGACTCCATGCTCGGCGTGCCCGGCCTGCTCTCGGCCTACCGCCAGGGCAACGTGATCCTGGCCAACGCCATCGGCACCGGCGTGGCGGACGACAAGTCGATCTATCCCTACGTGCCGGAGATGATCCGCTTCTACCTGGGCGAAGAACCGCTGCTCAACAACGTGCCGACCTGGCAGTGCCGCAAGCAGGAGGATCTGCAGTACGTGCTGGAACACCTCGACGAGCTGGTGGTGAAGGAAGTCCACGGCGCCGGCGGCTACGGCATGCTGATCGGCCCGGTGGCGAGCGAAGCGGAAAAGCAGCTGTTCCGCGACAAGCTCGCGGCCGACCCGGCCGGCTACATCGCCCAGCCGACGCTGTGCCTGTCGTCGTGCCCGACCTTCGTCGAAGCCGGCATCGCGCCGCGCCACCTCGACCTGCGGCCGTTCGTGCTGTCGAGCGGCAAGGACATCACCATGGTGCCCGGCGGCCTGACGCGGGTGGCGCTGAAGGCCGGCTCGCTGGTGGTCAACTCGTCGCAGGGCGGCGGTACCAAGGACACCTGGGTTTTGGAGGACTTAATCATGATGCTATCGCGTACTGCCGACCACCTGTTCTGGATGGGCCGTTACATGGAACGGGCGGAAAACCTCGCCCGCCTGCTCGAAGTCAGCCATGCCATCTCGCTGATGCCGCGCTCGCACAACGGCGGCGCCGAGATCAGCGCGCCGCTGGCGCTGACCGGGAGGCTGGACGATTTCCAGAGCCGCCACGATGGCACCGAGCCTGCCCAGGTGCTGCACTACATGGCCTACGATCTCGGCAACCCGGCGTCGATCCTGTCGGCGCTGCGCAGCGCGCGCGAAAACGCCCACGCGGTGCGCGGCAAGATCAGCTCGGACATGTGGATGTCGCTCAACGCCAGCTGGCTGGAAGGCCGCAAGTTGGCCGAACAGGGCGAGGATTTCCAGTGGTTCTTCGACTGGGTCAAGGAGCGCGCCCACCTGTTCCGCGGCGCCACCTACAGCACCATGCGCCGCAGCGATGCCTTCTACTTCCTGCGTCTGGGGACCTTCCTTGAGCGCGCCGACAACACCGCGCGCCTGCTCGACGTGAAGAGCCACCTGTTGCCCGACCAGCAGAGTGCCGACAGCACCGACTACTACACCTGGAGCACGCTGCTGCGCGGGCTGGGGGCGTTCGAGGCCTACCACGAGACCTACCGCGACACGCTCAACGGCAAGCGCGTGTTCGACCTGCTGCTGCTGCGCGAGGACATGCCGAGAAGCTTGCGCGCCTGCTTCGACGAAATCCGCCAGGCGCTGGCGCAGATCCAGGGCGACAACGGACGCCCGGCGCGGCGCCTGGCCACCGAGCTCAACGCCGCGCTGGAGTTCACGGCGATGGACGAGGTGTTCGACGAGGGGATGCACCCGTTCCTGCGCCGCATGCTGGGCGAGATCAACCGGCTGGGCGAGTCGATCCAGCGGGCCTACCTGGAGGCGGCGTGATGAAGCTCGCCATCCGCCACTGCACGCTGTACCAGTACGCCGAGCCGGCCTCGCGCAGCACCCAGTACCTGCGCCTCACTCCGCGCTCCAGCCGCCATCAGCAGGTGCTGAGCTGGCGCCTGACGCTGCCGGGGCCGGCCAGCCAGAGCGTCGACGCCTTCGGCAACATCACCCACCTGATGACGCTGGAAGCGCCGCACGACAGCATCGAGCTGGTGGCGGAAGGGGTGGTCGAAACCGGCCCCGACGGCTGGGACGACGATGCCTGCCGTCTCGATCCGCGCGTGTTTCTTCGGCCAACCCCGCTCACCAGTGCCGACGCCGCGATCGATGAACTGGCACGCCAGGCCAAGCCCGGGGGCAAGGCCGCCAAGCGCCTCGCGGCGCTGGCGGAGACGGTGCTGGCACGGATGCCCTACACCGCCGGGGTGACCGACGCCACCACCACGGCCGCCGCCGCGCTGGCCCTGGGGGCCGGGGTGTGTCAGGACCACACCCAGGTGTTCATCGCCGCCTGCCGCCGCCTGGGCTACCCGGCGCGCTACGTCAGCGGCTATCTGCTGAGCGGGACGGTCGAGCATGCCGCCAGCCATGCCTGGGCCGAGGTCTACGCCGACGGCGGCTGGCTGGGGTTCGACATCAGCAACCGGTGTACGCCGGGCGATCATCACCTTAAACTGGCGGTCGGTCTCGACTACCTCGACGCCTGCCCGGTGCGCGGCATGCGCCGCGGTGGCGCCGGCGAAACCATGCACGCCCACGCGGCGGTAGAACAACACAACCATTAACGCTTGCAGCCAGGAAGTCCGACCGAGGGTCGCTTCCCGGCCTTCACGGATTTCCCGACCATGACGTACTGTGTGGCCATGCGCCTGGAGAGCGGCCTGATCTTCGCCTCCGATTCCCGCACCAACGCGGGCGTGGACAATATCGCCACGTTCCAGAAAATGTACACCTTCGAGATGGCCGACCGGCTGCGGCTGGTGATGATGACCTCCGGCAACCTCGCCACCTCGCAGAGCGTGGCCAGCCTGCTCGATCTGAGAAGCCGCCGGGACGGGCCGGACTCGTTGCGCAGCATCGGCTCGCTGTACGATGCGGCGGTGCTGGTCGGCCACACGCTGCGCGAGATCATCGCCCGCGACGGCGGCGGCGACGGCCAGGTCGACCTGGGTTCCAGCTTCCTGCTCGGCGGCCAGCTGGCCGGCGAGAGGCCGCGCCTGTTCAACATTTACCCGCAGGGGAATTTCATCGAGGCGACGACGGACACCCCCTGCTTCCAGATCGGCGAGACCAAGTATGGCAAGCCCATCCTCGATCGCGTGCTGAACTACCGCTCCTCGCTGGAGGAAGCCATCCGCTGCGCGCTGATCTCGCTCGACTCGACCATGCGCTCCAACCTGTCGGTAGCGTTGCCGATCCACCTGATGTGGCACCGCAACGACGATTTCTCGCCGCGCTCGCCGCTGCACATCGGCGAGGACGACGGCTATTTCCGCGAGCTGCGCGCCGCCTGGGGACGCGGCATCAAGGAAACCTTCGCCGCGCTGCCGGCCACGCCGTGGAGCGAGGAGCTGGCATGAACACCCCGTTGTCCCTGACCACCCCGGCCCTGCTGTTCCCGGCCATCTCGCTGCTGCTGCTGGCGTACACCAACCGCTTTCTCGGTCTGGCCAGCATCATCCGCCACTTGTTCAACGACTACCAGGACAACCCCGAGGACAAGATCATCCAGCAGATCGGCAACCTGCGCAGCCGCATCAACCTGATCAAGTGGATGCAGTTTCTCGGCGTGGGCAGCCTGTTCCTGTGCGTGGTCACCATGCTGCAAATCTACGTGCAGATGGCGATCAGCGCGCAGTACACCTTCGGCGTCAGCCTGCTGCTGATGATGGCGTCGCTGGCGCTATCGCTGGTCGAGCTGAGAAAGTCGTCCGACGCGCTGAACATCCTGCTATCGGACCTGGAACAGCAGCACGGCCGGGGCTGAGCCAGAAATCGCATGATTGGCGCAAAAAAAGCCGGAGCACGCGCTCCGGCTTTTTGCTTCGGCCAACCACAGGGCCGATGCGCTACACCTTGTAGCGCTGCAATGTCTCGCCGACCCGCGCCGCCAACTGGTCGAGCCGGCGCGCGTTGTCGGCCGTCTCGTTGGAGGTGGCGTGGTTCTGCTCGGCCATGTCCGAGATGGTGTGCACGTGATGGACGATGGCCTCGCTCGCCTCGCCCTGCACCTTGAGGATGCGGGTGATATCGGCCACGGCATCGGCCACGCGCTGCGCCTGCCCCTCGATCTCGGCGATATGCTGGCCGGCGCCGCTGGCAAGGGCGCGCCCTTCGCCCACCTGCTCCACCACCTGGCGCATCTCCTCGACCGCACCGTTGGCGGCGTTCTGGATCGCTGTCACCATCACCCCGATGTCGGCGGTGGACTTGGCGGTGCGTTCGGCCAACTTGCGTACCTCGTCCGCCACCACGGCGAAGCCGCGGCCGGTCTCGCCGGCACGCGCCGCCTCGATGGCGGCGTTGAGCGCCAGCAGATTGGTCTGGTCCGCAATGTCGCGGATCACCTGCACCACGCTGCTGATCTGGCGCGACTCCTGCCCGAGCTGCTCGATCACCTTCGACGCCGCGGTGACGCTGTCGGCGATGCTGGCCATGCCGTCGGTGGTCTGGGCGATCACCTGGCAGCCCTGGCGGGACACCTCGCCGGCCTCCAGCGACAACTGCATCGCCGCGTCGGCGTGCTCCGCCACGCCGTGGATGTTGCCGGTCATCTCCTGCACCGATCCGGCGATCGCCCCGGTCGAGCTGTTCTGCTGCGCCGAGCTGGCCGCGAGCTGTTCCGACGCCGCCGACAGGCCGCTTACCGCGAGGCGGATGTCGGCCTGGCTCTGCTGAATCTCGCGGAATGACTCCTGCACCCGGCCGATCAGGTTATTGAGGGCGCTAACCATCTGCCCGACCTCGTCCTTGTTCTTGACGTCGATACGCTGGGTGAAATCGTTGCTCTCGGCGATGGCGAGCACGGTGCGGCGCGCCCGGTTGAGCGGGCGCAATACCGCCGCCAGCACCGAGGTGCCGTTCACCAGCAACAGCAGCAGCGCGAACACGTTGACCGCGATCATCCAGTGCAGGCTCTGGCGCGAGGCGGCATTGGCCTGCTCCACGCTGGTCTGGGCCAGGCGGTCGTTGACCTCCACCATCTTGCGCAACAGCTCGTCCATGCCCTCCACCACCGGCAGCTGCACCTGGGCGTTGGCGTAGAATTCGCGGAAGATGGCGTACTGCTCTTCCGACGTCACGCCCTTGGCGAGCTTGTCGAGCAGCTCGTCCTGCGATTTGTCGGTACGCTGCCACTCCTGCAGCAGCGGGCCGAACTGGTGCCACAGCTTGTTCTCTTCCTCGCTGCGCGGGAACGCGGCGTAGCGTTTGAGCGCGTCGTCGAACAACTGACGCGCCTGCTGCTTGCCCTTGAAGGTGTCGGCAAACAGCTTGCGCGACTCCAGCGAATTGTCGGTGGCGCGCACCGACACCTGCAGATTGCGCAACAGGGTGCGGTTGAAGTTGGAGCGCGCATCCAAGAGCGCAATCACCGCCGGCATGCGCTGTTCGCCCACTTCGGCCATCGAGGCCCCGGAGGACAGCATGCCGCGGTAGCCGAAAACCGCTACCAGCGCCAAGCCCAGCAAGGCGGTCAGCAGCAGCACGATCAGGCGTGTTCTTATCGTCATCGAGTTCCTCCCCCCGGCGTATGGGACACCGTATTCGCTTACCTTGCCTCCCTTTTCGGCACGACGCCATCAGGGAAAACAGCAGCCGATAATCGAACCCGCGTCATTATCGGGCGAGCATGACACCCGGCTGAACGAAAAACAAGAGCAAGGGGTGCGCGAACGGCTCATGTCATGCCGGAGCGTTGCGCCGGATGTCCGCCGACCCACCGTGAGCACCAGGGCCATGGAGGCCTCCTCGTCCGACAACCCGGCACGGCGGCTGCCATGCCGGAAAAAACGACGTTGGCCATTCGAACGAAAAGTTCCTATTGCTTTTGTAAAAAAATGTAATGATAATGATTCGCATTAATATATTTGAGTAACGGACCCACCAACCCGAGTCGCCATAACCGTCTCGCCTCCTTAAAACCTCGGCTCCTGCACCGCATCAATCGAGGCATCCAAACCCCAGGCAACACCCCGTTTCCACCCGCCCCGGCAGGGAGGAGGGGCTGCTGTTGCCTGACGCGGTACGGCGAGGAGGCCGTGACGTTCCGGGATGCTCGTGTTCGATCGTTCGGCCGGCCCCGCCGGCACTGTTTACGGACCATAACCCAAAGCAAAATCATGAAGCAGAAGACGCTATCCACCCTCATTTCCCTGATCGGCACCTTCGGCGCTCTGCCGGCGCTGGCCGATACCGAATTGCCCACCGTGCGCGTGGAAGCCAGCCAGGACGCCGATCCGGCCACCAGCTACACCCGCGCCAGTTCGACCAGTGCCACCAAGATCGCCGCCCCGCTCAAGGATGTGCCGCAGACCGTCAACGTGGTGCCGGCGGCGGTGCTGAAGGACCAGAACGCCAGCTCGATGCAGGACGCGCTGGCCAACGTGCCCGGCGTCAGCTTCAGCGTCGGCGACGCACAACGCGACCAGGTGAGCATTCGCGGCTTCTCGGCGATCAACGACCAGTACGTCGACGGCGTGCGCGACGACGCGCTGTACTACCGCGATCTGTCCAACGTCGAGCGGGTGGAGGTACTGAAGGGACCGTCCTCGGTACTGTACGGGCGCGGCAGCTCGGGCGGCCTGATCAACCGCATCAGCAAGAAGCCGCTGGCCAAGCCGGTACACGAGCTGGCAGTCAGCCTGGACGACCAGGGCAAGCAGCGCCTGTCGTTCGACCTCGGCGCCAACAGCGACGACGACTTCGCCCGCTTCCGCCTGACCGGCGCGGTGGAGGACTCCGAGGGCTTCCGCAACCAGTCTTTCCTGAAACGCGAGGCCGTGGCGCCGTCGCTGCAGTTCAACTTCTCGCCCAACACCACCCTGTTGCTGCAGGCCGACTACCTGCAGGACAAGCGCCTGGCCGACCAGGGCGTGCCGGGCTACAAGGGCAAGCCGGTGGACGTGCCGATCGAGACCTACTACGGCTCGGCCAACGGCCGCGACCAGACCGCCAACGAGAGCGACGTCACCAGCTTCACCGGCACCTTCGACCACCAGTTCGATAGCGGTTTGAAGCTGCACAACGTGTTCCGCACCTATGACTTCTCGCTGGACCGCAATTACACCACCATCGCCAGCGTCAACGAGACCACCAACAAGGTCACCATCGACCGCACCAAGCGGCTGCGCGACGAGCATGGTTTCTACAATCAGCTGGAGCTGAGCCACGATCTCGACCTCGCCCAGACCAGGCACACGCTGCTGTACGGACTGGAAGTGGGCAAGCAGCACAAGACAGAGAAACTGTGGACACGCAAGAACGCCGCCACCTACGACCTGTTCAATCCCCAGCTGATCGAGCTGCCGGCGATCAACACCAGTGCCGCGCCCGGCAACGACAACGACACCGACATCGACATCGCTGCGCTCTACCTGCAGGACCTGGTGAGCCTGAGCGAGCACTGGAAAGCACTCGCCGGGGCGCGCTACGACCACCTGACGCAGACCCGCGACGACAAAACCAGCAAGAACCAGGACCTGGCGCGCACCGACAACACGATCAGCCCACGCCTGGGCGTGGTGTACCAGCCGACCGAACGCGTGTCGCTGTATGCCTCGGCCAGCCAGTCGTTCCAGCCGATCGCCGATTCGTTCACCTTCAAGCAGAACAGCGACCAGCTGAAGCCGGAGGAGACCATCAACTACGAGGTCGGCAGCAAGATCGATTTGTTCGACAACCTCACCCTGACCACCTCGGTGTTCGAGATGACACGCAGCAACATCCAGGCCGCCGACCCGAGCGACAGCAACAAGGCGTTGTCGGTGGGCGAGCAGCGCGTACGCGGACTGGAACTGGCGGTGGCCGGCGCCCTCACCCCGCTGTGGGATGTGATCGCGGGCTACGCCTACCTCGACGGCGAGATCACCCAGTCGACCGAGAAGACCAAGATCGGCACGCCGTTCCAGGGCAACAAACCGGCGCTGACGCCGCGCCATTCGGCCAACCTGTTCGTCAAGCGCAAGCTGCCGGGTGGCTTCAACGTCAACGCCGGCCTGCGCTACGAGGGCGAGCGCTATGCATCGCCGGACAACTTGGTCAAGCTGCCGGGCTATACCCGCTTCGACCTCGGCACCGGCTACAGCGGCAAGTCGCTGGAGGTGAACTTCACGCTGAAGAACGTGTTCGACAAGAAGTACTACATCTCCGCCCACAGCGGTGCCAACGACTACAACATGCCGGGCGCCCCGCGTACGGCCGAAGTCACGGCCCGCTGGAAGTTCTGATCCAGGCAGTGCGGCGGATTGTGCGTCATGAGCCAGTGAAGCCCCCTTGCAGGGCCAGGGCGGACTGCGGGCGACGCTCTCGCGCCAATCGGCGATTGGCACGCAGAGCTTCGCTCACTGAGGGATCGGGGCTAGGTGGACAGGCGGAGAAATGTCCATCTCGGCCTGCGCCCGAACCGGGACTAGAGCGGCGGGGTGTCGACGAAGGCGGGCAATTGCTCGGCCAGCTGGGCAAACGCCTGCAGTCGCGGGAAATCGGCCGCCTTGACCACGTCCGGCAGCATCAGTTGGGTAAAGCGCCACGCCACCGCGACGCTGACGCCCGCCTGGTCGATCCCCTCCGCGCTGGCGGCTAACGGCGCACGCGCGAATTCGCGCTCCAGTTCGCCGTAAGCCGCCAGCACCTGACCCTCGACGCGCTCCAGCCAGGGCTGGTGCTGCTTCTCGGCCGGGCGCAGCTGACGCTCGTAGACGATCTGCACGCTTTTCTCGCACGCCGCCAGCGCCAGCCCGATCAGGCGCAAGGCACGCTGGCGCCCGGCAGGCCCGGCCGGCATCAGCCTCTTGGCCGGGGCCAGGCAGGTTTCGACGTAGTCCAGAATCAGCGTCGAATCCATCAGCACCGTACCGTCGTCGCAGACCAGAGTCGGGGCCTTCACCACCGGGTTGATCCGGTGAAACTGCTCGAAGGTGCGGAACACCGAGACCGCCTGGTGCTCGAACCCGACCCCCATGAGCCGCAGCGAGACGGCCACCCGGCGCACATAGGGCGAATCCAGCATGCCGATCAATTGCATCGTGTTTTCTCCTGTCAGAAGCAGACTTTGCCCAGTAGCATCGTCCCCTGCGCGGCACGGTCCTCTGCGCCGCGAGCCGGCAGTGCTGAGGACGGCGAGAACTCCAGCTGGCCCAGCCCCTCGGCCAGGATTTTCCCGGCCGGAACCGTTTCCCGCTCTCCGGGCGCGAGGTAGACGTCCAGTCCATCGACCGTCAGCCAATGGTAGCCCGACACGGCGCGGACCTCGACTGCAGACGGCAATTCGATCGCCAAGAGTTCCTGACTGGCCAATTCGACACGTAGATGATGTTGCATGATCGCTCTCCGGTTGACGTTCTGGGTTCACTATAAGCGCCAGAAGAGGCAGAAAAAATCGATATTTATTTGTCTTTCATGTTAGTTTTACTTACATGAGCACACTTCCCCCCCTGCCCGCGCTGCGCAGTTTCGAAGCCGTGTCCCGCCTCGGCAGCATCACCCTGGCGGCGGACGAACTGCACGTCACCCACTCCGCCATCAGCCAGCAGATCAAGCAGCTGGAAGAGCTGCTGGGGGTGGCGCTGTTCACGCGCGAGGGGCGCGGCCTCAAGCTGAGTGAGGACGGCCGGCTCTACGCCCTGCAGATCCGCATCGGGCTGGGGGAAATCACCGAGGCCACACGACTGGTGCGCGCCCGGCCGCGCGTGGATGAGGTGGTGGTGGCGGTATTGCCCTCGTTCGGGGTGCACTGGCTGCTGCCGCGCCTGCCGCGCTTTTACGCGCGCCACCCGCGTTACCGCGTCAGTCTGCGCGCCAGCCTGGATATCCAGGACCTGCGCCAGGGGCTGGTGGACATCGGCGTACGCATGGGCCAGGGCGGCTGGGAAGGGCTGGCGCAGAAGCGGTTGTTCGACGACGAACTGGTGGTCATCGCCTCCCCCGCCTTCAACGGCGGCCGCCTGCCGCAAACGGTGCAGGAGGTCGTCTCCGGCTCCATCGTCCGCACCGTGGAATCGTGGCTACCCTGGTGCAGTGCCGCCGGCGTGGCCGAACCGGGCAACGCCGCGCTGTGGATCAACGACTCCAACCTGGTGCTGGAGGCGGTGCGCCTCGGCATGGGGGTAGCGCTGGAGCGGCGCAGCCTGGTGCACGGCGCCCTGCAGCGCGGGGACTTGGTGCAGCTGACCGACATCAGCGTGCCCTATCCCTACCCGCACTGGCTGGTATGGCCGCAACGCGAGAGCTCGCAGACCAAGCAGCAGGATTTCAGCACCTGGATCGAAGAGGAAATTGCCAGCTATCTGGCGGAACGGCCGCCCACGGCGTGATCCCCGAGGCAGTCCCGCCGCCGGCTAGCCGTGCCAGCGTCCCCACGCCAGCACCAGCCCCCACGCCGCCACGGCCCAGCACAGCGCCGCCACGAACAATGCCCAGCCCAGGCGCAGGCGGTCGGCCAGCAGGTATACCGCCGCCAGATAGACGAAGTAGGGAATCAGCGACCACATGCCGAACACGATGGTGGTCTTGAGCTCGGCCACCGAGCGCTCGGAGCCGACCAGATAATGCGCGATCAGGGCAAAGGTGGGGAACAGCGGCACCAGCCCGGCGATGAAGTAGTGCTTGCTCTTCGACAGCACGGCGATCAGCAGCACCGCCGCCGAGCCCAGCAGGGCTTTGAGAAACAGGGCCATCGGCCACTCCACGGAGAAAACCCGTGATGGTGGCCCAGGGCGCGCCGCCCGGCAAGCGCCGGCCCGCGCTCTTGGCGCCGTCTTCGGCCAACCTGTGCGCGTCAGCGCACGTCGGCGCCGCGCTCGGCGAGCAAGAGGCGCAGCACCGAGCGATGGCAATGCGCCTCGTCGGCGCAGTAGCAGCCGACGGAGAAGCTGCTGTGGTGCGACAGCGCCGCCAACAGATCGAGCGTGCGGCTGTTCTCCGGCGTCGCCATCTCGGCACGGTACTGCTTGATGAAGGCCGCCCAGTCGCGGTCCGTCTTGGCCTGCTGCGCCAACTTCACCGTTTCCGCGCTGGGCGCCAGGTTCGGGTACCACACGTCGTACCAGTTCTGCGTGGCGAACTCGCTCTTCGGCACACCCCGCGGCGGGCGCCGCACCGTGCCGATGCGCAACCCTTCGTCCTGCCGCCGCTCGCTACCCAATCTGACGATATACACCGGCATCGTATCCTCCCTCCCCGATCAAGTGCCCGGCCCTCAGCCCGGCCGCGGCGCGAACAGGATGATCGCCATGCCGGCCAGGGTCACCGCGCTGCCCGCCACGTCCCACAGCGAGGGACGGATGCCGTCCACCGCCCACAGCCAGCCCAGCGCCACCGCGACGTAGACCCCGCCGTAGGCGGCGTAAACCCGTCCCGCCGCCTGGGGATGCAGGGTCAAGAGCCAGGCGAACACCGTCAGGCTCAGCGCCGCCGGCAGCAGGTACCAGGCCGGCGCCGACTTCTTCAGCCAGAGATACGGCAGATAGCAGCCGATGATTTCGGCCAGCGCCGTGGCGATGTACAAGGCGAGGGTTTTGGCGATCACAACCATGCGAATCCCGATCAATGGCAACCCGGCAGCATAGGCGCGAGCCCGCCCGTGGCGCAAGCTGCGCCAGCGCTCACAGCGCCCGACCGTCGAAGTGCTTGACCGTGAGCGTGTCCAGATCGACGTCGTCGAGGCAGCGCACGTTGACCGCCGCCATCGCGTTCCCGGCCGGGTCGCGTCCCTCGCCAAACGGGTGCATGCCGCAGGTCGGACAGAAATGGTGCTGGATGACGTGCTTGTTGAAGGTGTAGGTGCTCATGTCCGCCTCCGGCGTCAGCAAGCGCAGTTGCTGGCGCGGCACGAACCACATCAGCGCCCCCTTGCGGCGACAGATAGAACAGTTGCAAGACATGACCTGGCCGAGATCGCCCTCCACGTCGAAGGCGATCCGCCCGCAATGACAGCTTCCATGGTAAATCATGATGTAGCTCCTTCAATGTCCAACTCTTCAGGCTCATGGCCGCGCTGCGCGGCCTCGCCAGACGTGGCTTCTATCAGCACCAAGACCATGATGCTGACGATTTACACATCCTGCGGACCGATCGCCATAAACGGATTCCATGCCACTTCCCAGAGATGGCCATCCGGATCGGCGAAATAGCCGCTATAGCCTCCCCAGAAGGCATCTTGTGCCGGCTTCACCAATCGCGCGCCGGCATTCACCGCCTGCTCCAGCACCTGATCGACCTCTTCCCGCGTCGACACATTGTGGGCTAGGGCACAGCCGCGAAAACCGCTACCCTCGGCCGGCACCGTGGCGTCTTCGGCCAGCGCCGTCCACGGATACAGGGCCAGCCAGGTGCCGTGGAGCGCAAAGAAGGCGACGCCGGCCGCCTCCATCGGATAGCGCGGCAGACCCAGCCCCTGCTCGTAGAAGCGGGTGGCACGGTCGAGGTCGCCGACACCCAGCGTCAGCATGCTGATTCGCGGTTTCATGGTTTTCTCCCTGGCTTGACGATGGCTGGCGCGCCCGCTTACAGCTCCCCGTACACCGGCTCGCAACGCACCTCGGTCTTGACCGAGTTGGCGATGAAGCACTCCTCGTGCGCCTCGTGATGCATCTGGTCGAGCTGCTCCCGCGTGGGGAGACGCTCCCCGGAAAACGTCACCTCCGGCCGCAACGTAACCACCGTCATGGCCATCTTGCCAGCCGCATTCTTGGCCATGACGCCGACGGCCGCGTCGAAGTAGCGCTCGACACAGAACGCGCGCCTGGCGGCGATCGACAGGAACCACAGCATGTGGCAGCTCGACAGCGAGGCCACAAATGCTTCCTCCGGATCGACGGCGGAGGCGTCGGACATCGGGACGGGAACGACGTGCGGGGACGACGAACCGGGCACTTCCACGCCGCTGTCGAAGCGCAAAACATGGCGGCGGCTGTAACGGTTGCCGTGGAAATCCTGCTCGCCGCGCTGCCAAAGGACTTCGGCGGTGTACTGGGCCATTCTCTGCTCCTGGGAAATGAACGTTAGGCAGCTGGCAACAGCGACACAGCGACCAGCCAATGGGCATGCCAGTTTAGCGCCGGTTCACCCCTCTGGCCCGTCAAAGCGGCACGTGCCCGCATGCGACGTCATCGGCCAACTTCACGGGGAAGTCAACGGATGAAATGCGAGGCTGCACACTCTCCGCCGGCGGGGGGCGTTTCCAATCAAGCCACCCCGGCGTAGGCGCGCTGCAAGGCGGCGATGTCGAGCTTTTTCATCTGCAGCAGGACGGTCATGACGCGCTCGGATTTTGCATAATCGGCATCGCTCAGCATCTTGGGCAGCGCCGTCGGCACCACCTGCCAGGACACACCGTACCGGTCCTTGAGCCAGCCGCATTGCTGCGCCGCCTCATCCCCGCCGGCGGACAGCCTCTCCCAGTAGTAGTCCACCTCATCCTGCGTCTCGCAGCTGACCTGGAACGACACGGCCTCGTTGAAGGTGAATACCGGGCCGCCGTTGAGGGCGGTGAAGGCCTGGCCATCCAGCTCGAACTCCACGGTCAGGACCGACCCCGCCGGCCGGCCGTGAATCTCATGCCCCGCCTCGCCGTAGCGGGTCAGGCTGACGATCCGTGAGTTCTTGAAGATGGCGGTGTAATACCCAGCCGCCTGTTCGGCCTGGTCGTCAAACCACAGGCAGGGGGTGATCCGTTGAATGCTTGCCATGGTGCGTCTCCTAACCGAGTCTCAGCACGACGGTGAATGGTCGTGACTACCAGCTTAGACCTCTACGGCGAGTAGGACGCCATTGAAACCTCCACACTCCCCTTCACACTGGTTAGTGGCGGGGGCTGGAGAGTGGTACGTCAGCGCTTGGCCGTGGCCAGTGCGGCGCCGAAGCACACGAATGTCACCCCGGCCGACTTGTTGACCATGCGGCCACCGCGTTCGGACACCAACCAGCCCTTGGCACGCTTGGCAAACAGCGCGTAAGAACAGTGAATGACAACAACCAGGGAGCTGTAGGTCAGCACCAGCGTGGCAAACTGAATCGGGTAGCTCCTCGCCGGATCGATGAACTGCGGAAACACCGAGAGAAAGAAGAAAATTGCCTTCGGGTTGGTGAGCTGCAGGGACAGTCCCTCAAGAAAGCGCTTGCCGAAACTCGCCTCGTGTACCAACTGCTCCGCGAACCGGAACGGAGGCGCCCGCCAAAGCCGAATACCGAGGTAGATGAGATAAGCGGCACCGATGAGCTTGAGGGCGGTAAAAGCCAACGCCGAGGCGGCAAGCAGCACCCCGAGGCTGGTGGCCGAAATCGCCGCGACCGCCAGTGCGCCACAGGCAATCCCCAGGATGCCGCCAAAGGTGCCGCGCATACCATAGCGCAGGGCATTGCTGAGCGTCATCACGACACCTGGGCCGGGGCTGAACACCGTGGCGGTGGCCATCAGCAGGAAAAGCGAGTAAAGCTTCATGGAGACTCCTTGGGCGGTATTTGGTCATGACGGCTCGAAAAGAGGAGCCATCTCAAAAAAGGGCTGAAGTTACAGCCTCGGCGCGACAAATACGGCGCCACGACACCGCACAGGTAGCCTACTTCGCCCGTCTTTGCCTTGCCTTCACGACGGAGACATTGAAGTCGACCGCGGCCCGGATGAGCGCCTTGAACGCATCCGCGTCGATCTCCTCTCCCTCATGGATATCAATCGCGCGCCTTGTGTTTCCGTCGAGGCTCGAGTTGAAGAGCTTGGCTGGGTCCTGCAGCGACGCCCCCTTGGCGAAGGTCAACTTCACGATCGACTTATAAGACTCGCCGGTGCAGATGATCCCGTCGTGCGACCAGACGGGCGTGCCCATCCATTTCCACTCCTCCACGACGTCCGGGTCGGCCTCTTTGATGAGCTGGCGCATCCGGCTCAAGGCCGCCCCGCGCCAGTCCCCGAGTTCGGCGATTCGTTGGTCGATCAGCTCGGATGCCGACTGGCCCTCGGTCGAATCCAGTTTTTTCATGCTCTCCTCCCTAGCTTGTCGCTCCCACCAGCCTGTCAGCCTGCGGATGCCGTCTCAGGCGAGTGGCAAGCGATGCAGATTTTGTTGCCGTCAGGATCGCGGAAGTAGGTGCCAAAGTAATGCTCGTGGTACTCGGGCCTTAGGCCAGGAGCGCCGTCACATGTACCTCCGTTGGCGAGTGCGACTCGGTAGGCCTCTGCAACCATTGGCCGGCTTTCAGCGAGAAAGGCCACCATTTGACCATTGCCTGGCGAGTGGGGCTGTTGGTTGTAGGGAGAGCCGATCAGGAAGAGCGGCCTAGGCTCGTCAGGGCGCTGCCAACCCGCCCAAGGGCGGCTTCGATCACAAAAGCGACGCTTGATGCCGAGGGTAGCCATGAGCGGTTCATAAAAAGCCAATGCGCGGTCGATGTCACTCACGCCGATAAAGATATGGGAGAACATCCAGCGCCCCTTTGTGTGAATATCCGACGTTTGGCATGAGCGGCAGCCGATGGACGCAGCCCCTAGGAGTCTAACTAGGGGGAGTTGGGCAGCACAGTACGTCTACTGCTTCCTGGCTGTTTCAACATGGCGAGTAAAATTATTCAAAATAGCCTGCCACCCGTCGCGTTGCTGCTCGATGGAATGCGATGGCTCGCTATCGAAAGTCACGCGGACCACAACACCTTTTGGGCTATCAGCAAATTCAACCTGCGCGGTGCGGTCGCCAAAGGAATATTCGATCAGTTTGTGTGCCACCACAGCGGTATAGGTTCCGGCAAAATCGAACCCCACGCTGCCATCCTTGGCTTCCATTCGTGACGAGAAGATACCGCCGACGCGCAAATCCACTGTGGCCGAGGTGGTATGCCAATCATCAGACGCCGCGTTCCACTGCTTGATATCCTCGGGAGTTGTGTATGCGTGCCAAACTTTCTCGATGGGGGCCGCGACGGTGGTTTCAACAGTGATTTTCATGACGAGCGTCCTTCTTGGTTTGGGGCAATTAGAATTAGATTTGGCGATGTGGTGCACCGGTGTACTCAAGCTAGAAGACGTATTTTTTACGTCATCATCCAGAATGCATGGCAACAATCATGCTGGCCATGATTGCCACAGAACTATTTATGGCATAGGAGTGCGAAATAACTACCGGGAAATACGTCATATCCACACCTCTTCGCAAGCTGCTTGATCAAGTGCGCAGCCGCATCCACCTCTTTGATAGCGCATCGCCCATCGTCCAAGACAGATATGGCGAACGTTGGGCTTCATTTCATGAAGCCCAACCTACCGTGCTGTCCGTGTTGAACGCCTTGTTATGCACACGCTCTCTAACCCTGAGCTGCGCCTTGTTTTTTAGGGAGCTGGGGGTTCATAAAATCCCACGTTGCGGCACTTGCCACATAGAAATCTAACTTGGGTACATAGCGCGATACTTCGTTTAACGTGCCCGCTTTGATACCCAGCATGCCGGGAAGACTGCTGAACTTTGCGAATAATTGTGAGCCGCAATTCGGGCAGAACCCTCTTTTGTGCACATTTCCGCTGTCGGCCGTTGATTCGAAATAGCTTGCCTCGCCGGAAACAACAACGTCTTTCTCGTGGAAAAGCATTGCAGGAATAAACGCACTACCTGAAGCCCTTTGGCAGTCTTTGCAGTGGCAGTTTCCTGCAAATAATGGCTCGACATCGATTGAATAGTGGATTGCGCCACAAAGACACTGCCCGGTGTATTTTGAATTCATACTTAAATCCATGCTGGTTGGTAACGCGCATAACTAGAAGTAGACGTCCAATAAAAACGTATTTTTTACGTCACCATCTGGACAGCTTGCCACATCACCACCTATGACGGAAGAGTAGGCAGCCCATCCCCAAGCAGACCCTTCCTCCTCCACACCGCAGAACCATCATCTGCCAACAGACTGAGCGCCTCCCCAAACAAAACACCCCCGCCTGCAGCGCAAGCGGGGGTGTGGATTTGGCCTTCGGCCAACGTTGGCCGAAGAGTTCAGCGTGCGTTCAACAACACGCCATCAGGCGGTGGCGACCGGAATCTTACCGATCTTGACGCGCCATTCGGCCGGGCCGGTGTTGTGCACCGAGGTGCCACAGGAATCCACCGCCACGGTCACCGGCATGTCTTTCACTTCGAACTCGTAGATGGCTTCCATGCCGAGGTCTTCGAAGCCGACCACCTTGGAGGCCTTGATCGCCTTGGAGACGAGGTAGGCGGAGCCGCCGACGGCCATCAGGTACACCGCCTTGTTGTCCTTGATCGCCTCGATCGCCGTCGGGCCGCGCTCGGCCTTGCCGATCATGCCCAGCAGGCCGGTCTGCTCCAGCATCTGGCGCGTGAACTTGTCCATGCGGGTGGCGGTTGTAGGGCCGGCCGGGCCAACCACTTCGTCACGCACCGGGTCAACCGGGCCGACGTAGTAGATGAAGCGGTTGGTGAAGTCCACCGGCAGCTTCTCGCCCTTGTTCAGCATGTCGACCATGCGCTTGTGCGCGGCGTCGCGGCCGGTGAGAATCTTGCCGTTGAGCAAGAGCACGTCGCCCGGCTGCCAGCTCGCCACTTCTTCCTTGGTGATCTTGTCCAGATCGACACGCTTGCCGTTGCTGGTGTCGTAGGTGATTTCCGGCCAGTCTTCCAGCTTCGGTGTTTCGAGGTGGGCCGGGCCGCTGCCGTCCAGATGGAAGTGGATGTGGCGGGTGGCGGCACAGTTCGGGATCATGGCGACCGGCAGCGACGCGGCGTGGGTCGGGTAGTCCAGGATCTTGACGTCGAGCACGGTAGTCAGGCCGCCGAGACCCTGGGCGCCGATGCCCAGCGCGTTGACCTTCTCGAAGATTTCCAGGCGCAGCGCTTCGACCTTGGTCAGTTCCGCGCCGCTGTCGGCCTTGGCCTTGAGCTCGTGGATGTCGACGTGGTCCATCAGCGATTCTTTGGCCAGCAGCATTGCCTTTTCCGGGGTGCCGCCGATGCCGATGCCGAGGATGCCCGGCGGACACCAGCCGGCGCCCATGGTCGGCACGGTCTTGATGACCCAGTCGACGATGGAGTCGGACGGGTTGAGCGCGTAGAACTTGGATTTGTTCTCCGAGCCACCGCCCTTGGCGGCACAGATTACCTCGACGCCGTCGCCTTCGACGATCTCGAAGTGCACCACGGCCGGGGTGTTGTCCTTGGAATTCTTGCGCAGGCCGGCCGGGTCGAGCAGCACCGAGGCGCGCAGCTTGTTGTCCGGGTTGTTGTAGGCACGACGCACGCCTTCGTTGACCATCTCCTGTACCGACAGCTCGGCGTCCCACTGCACCTTCATGCCGACTTTCAGGAACACCACGGCAATACCGGTATCCTGGCAGATCGGGCGGCGGCCTTCGGCGCACATGCGGCTGTTGATCAGGATCTGGGCTATGGCGTCCTTGGCCGCCGGGCTTTCTTCGTGCTGATACGCCTTGTACAGCGCGTCGATGTAGTCTTTCGGGTGGTAGCAGCTGATGTACTGGAAGGCATCCGCGATGCTCTGGATGAAGTCTTCCTGACGGATGATGGTCATGAGGCTGTCTCGCAAAAACGTGGGGTGATGACGAGTGGCCAGCGGGCTGGCCGCGGGAGCCGCCAAGAGCAGCCGTCCAACGGGAGCGCGATACGGCTGGTCTTAGCGGCCCAGCCGCCGATTGTAACACCGTTCCGGCCCCGGCTTCTGCCTTGTCGCCCCCATGACAGGCTGCTAGGCTTCATGAAGCACCTGTTCACGATCTTGCTGGACGTCTCTGGGCGTGATCCCGCAACCGAAGAGCGCCAGCCGGCGTTCATCGACGATGGGTTTCGCTACGCTCCCCCATCCTACGCTCTACCTCGATCCACGATCCGCTCTCGACATATCGTGAAGCAGGTTCGGAAAATTGCTTCTCGTGCAGGAGAGACTGTCATGTCCGTCCGTATGGAACGCGATACCTTCGGCGAGATCGCCGTCCCGGCCAAGCGGCTGTGGGGTGCCCAGACCCAGCGTTCGCTGGAAAACTTCCGTATCTCGAGCGAGAAAATGCCGCCCGAACTGATCGAGGCGCTGGCCCAGGTGAAGCGTGCCGCGGCCGGGGTCAACGCCGAACTCGGCCTCCTGGCACCCGAGCTGGCGGGGGCGATCGAGGCCGCCGCCGGCGAAGTGATCGCCGGGCAGCATCCGGACGAGTTTCCGCTGGCGGTGTGGCAGACCGGCTCGGGCACGCAATCCAACATGAACATGAACGAGGTACTGGCCAACCGCGCCAGCGAGCTGATGGGCGGTGAGCGCGGCGAGGCGCGCCTGGTGCACCCGAACGACCACGTCAACCGCGGCCAGTCGTCCAACGACGTGTTCCCCACCGCGATGCACGTGGCGGCGGTGGCGGCGCTCGAACAACGCCTGCTGCCGGCGCTAGACGCGCTGGCCAGGACGTTAGCGGAGAAGTCACTGGCGTTCACCGACATCGTCAAGATCGGGCGAACCCACTTGCAGGATGCTACGCCGCTGACGCTGGGACAGGAGTTTTCCGGCTACATGGCGCAGTTGGCGCATAGCCGGCGCCATCTCGAAGACGCGCTGCCGCACCTGTGTGAACTGGCGCTCGGCGGCACCGCCGTCGGCACCGGGCTCAACGCGCACCCGGAATTCGCCGTGCGCGTGGCGCAAAGGTTGGCCGAAGACACCGGCCTGCCCTTCGTCACCGCCCCCAACAAGTTCGAGGCGCTGGCGACGCACGATGCGCTGGTGCACGGCCACGGCGCGCTGAAGACGCTGGCCGCGGCGCTGATGAAGCTCGCCAACGACGTGCGCTGGCTGGCCAGTGGGCCGCGTTGCGGCATCGGCGAGATCACCATTCCTGAGAACGAGCCGGGCAGCTCGATCATGCCGGGCAAGGTCAACCCGACGCAGAGCGAAGCGCTGACCATGGCCTGCGCCCAGGTGCTGGGCAACGATGTGGCGGTCAACATCGGCGGCGCCAGCGGCAACTTCGAGCTCAACGTGTTCAAGCCGCTGATCATCCACAACTTCCTGCAGAGCGTGCGCCTGCTGGCCGACGGCATGACCAGCTTCAACGAGCACTGCGCGGCCGGCATCGAACCGAACCGCGCCCGCATTGACGAGCTGTTGGAAAAATCGCTGATGCTGGTGACGGCGCTCAATCCGCACATCGGCTACGACAAGGCGGCAGCCATCGCCAAGAAAGCGCACCAGGAAGGGCTGACGCTACGCGAGGCGGCGCTGGCCAGCGGCTACCTGACGGCGGAGCAGTTCGACGCCTGGGTGAAGCCACAGGACATGGTGGGCTGAGCGCAGCCCGGCCGACGCTTAGAGCCTGTTTACGATCTCGAGAGCGAGAGCTAGACAAGGCAAAAATGGCTGAGGAAGCGGAGTTTACGAGGGGTAAATGAGCATTCCGAAGTCGTTTTTAACGCCGTACCGCCGAAGCGCAGCAGATCGCAAACAGGTTCTTACGCCGGCACCCCCAGGATCACACTCGACGCCTTGAAGATCGCTGTGGCGGTCTTGCCCACGGCGAGGTCGAGTGCCTGGCTGCTGTCGTTGGTGACGATGGCGGCCACGGCGATGCCGCCGGGCAGATCGATCACCACTTCGGTGTTCACCGCTCCGGGCACGATGCGCGCGATGGTGCCGCTCAGACGATTGCGCGCGGAGAAGCGGGCGCCTTCGCCATCGGTCAGCACGATCACCGACGACGACTTCACCAGCGCAAACGCCTCGGCCCCCGGACGCAAGCCCAACCCTTCGGTGCTTTCATGCGTGACCGTGGCCACGATCTTCTGACCGCCCGTGACTTCCAGCTCGATTTCGTCGTTGACGGCGCCATGCTTCACGGCGACGACCTTGCCCAGGAACTGATTGCGGGCGCTGGTTTTCATATTCATTCTCCTGATCAGAACATAATCGTCGGCGAGGCTGTCGGCCTGTCTCCCCAGCTGCTCGATGAAACGGTGGTGCTCGCGCTCGATGATGCGGAAGTTCTCCACCAGTTGCTGACCACGCGGCGTCAGGCGCGTGCCGCCGCCGCCCTTGCCGCCCACCAGCCGCTCCACCAACGGCTCGCCAGCCAGGTTGTTCATGGCGTCGATGGCGTCCCACGCCGCCTTGTAACTCATCTTGATGGCCTTGGCGGCCCGGGTGATGGAGCCGCATTCGGCAATCTTGGCCAGCAATTCGATACGACCGGCGCCGCCGAAATTCTCGCCGCCCACCGTCATCCACACCGAACCGCACAAGGCAATGCTGTTGTCTTTCGTGTCCATGGCGTCCTAGCACCCTCGCCTGTCTGAATCGGAAAAGCCCGCACGCTGCCCCAGACCCGTAGCACCTTCCGGCGCCGCCGCGCCAGCACGCGAGGCCGCCAGCTCGGCGAACAGGAAGGATTTCCAGCTCCGGCGGGCGGGGTTGCGTCGCGACAGCGACGGGAAATAGCGCACCAGGAGCCGTGACACCGCCTCCCGCCCGCTCAGCCCCAGGTCCACCGACAACAGCCGCTCGCCAAAGCAGGCCGCCGCCACGGCACGTGCCAGCCACTCGGCTTCCGCCTCCGGCACATCGGGCGCGCGGTGCGCCCCCAGCAGGGCGACCAACTCGGCAAAGCCGGCGGGCGTCGCGGCACGGATGCTGGCGTAATCCGGTTCCGGCATCGGTTCCAGACGGTCCAGCTCGGGAAAGCGCTGCGCCAGCATCGCCAGCAGCGCCGGCTGCGGCAGACCGAGGGTCCAGGCGAACAGCGGCAAGTCGCCGTCCTGGGCATGGCGCAGCACGCCGGCGATCGCCCGGTCCAACAACGCCGACTCGTCACGGGGCAGCGGCGCCGTGGCCGTGGAGAGAGAAAGAGCACTCATGTCGCGAGCCTTTCTGTTGTCGAGGTGGGTGGGTAGGTCATGGGACAGCGCAGCCGGCCCGTCCGCCGGCGCCGGGCCGAGGGAATGCAGGTCAACACGCTCGGGCCGGCAGCACGCCCGGCGGCTGGCACGCCTCGGCGGAAGCGATCATGCCGTCGTGCAGCGCCAGCACCTGCTCGCCGAACACCGCCACGTCCTCCGGATCGTGCGTGATCAGCACCATCGGCACCTGCAGGCGGCGCTGCAGTTCGTCCAGCTCCTCCCGCATCCGCTGGCGCAACAGGGGGTCGAGCGCGGCAAACGGCTCGTCCAGCAGCAGCGCCCGGGGTTCGGCCACCAGCGCCCGCGCCAGCGCGGTGCGCTGGCGCTGCCCGCCGGACAGTTCGCCGGGCATCTGGTGGGCGAGGTGACTCAGATGCAACGCCTCCAGCCAGTAATCGACCGCCTCGCTCTTCTCGGCAGCGCGCGGGTTGAACCAGCCGCGCTTCAGGCCGAAGCCGATGTTCTGGCGCACGCTCAGGTGCGGGAACAGCGCGTAGTCCTGGAACAGGTAGCCCACCTTGCGCGCCTGCGGCGCAAGGTCGATGCCGGCGGCGGCATCGAACAGGGGCTCGCCGTCGAGGCGGATATGGCCGTGGTCGGGCCGCATCAGCCCGGCGATCGCCTTCAGCGTCAGGCTCTTGCCCGAACCGGACGGCCCGAAGATGACGATGCGCTGGCTCACCGACTGAAAGCGGACCTGCAACTGGAAGGTGCGCTTGCCGGAATGCAGGGTCTTGCGGATATCGATATCGAGCTGCATGCTCCGCTCTCCTACTGGTTGGCGATGCGGCCGGGGGCCAGACGTCCCGCCGCCAGCAGCACCACCATGCACACCACCGAGGTGATCAGCACCAGGGTATTGGCCACGTCGTCCTGCCCGGCCTGCACCGCCTCGTACACGGCGATCGACAGGGTTTGCGTCTTGCCCGGGATGCTGCCCGCCACCATCAGCGTCGCGCCGAACTCGCCCAGCGCCCGGGCGAAGGCCAGAAGCACCCCGGCCAGGATCCCGCGCCAGGCCAGCGGCAAGGTGACGCGGAAGAAAATCGCGGCCTCTGAGACGCCCAGCACCCGCCCCGCCTGCTCAAGCTGGCCGTCGACCGCCTCGAACGCCGCCCGCGCCGGCTTGAACACCAGCGGAAAGGCCACGATGGAGGCGGCGATCACCGCGCCCTGCCAGGTGAAGATCAGGTTGATGCCGAAGCTGTCGTGCAGCCAGGCGCCCAGCCAGCCGCGCCGTCCCACCAGCACTAGCAGGTAGAAGCCCAGCACCGTGGGCGGCATCACCATCGGCAGGGTCAGTACGGTGTCGAGCAGGTCGCGCCCGACGAAACGCCCCCGCGCCAGCAGGAAGCCCACGCCCACGCCGAGCAGCAGGTTGAGCAGCGTGGCGCAGCCGGCCACCTTCAACGACAGCGCCAGCGCCGTCCATGCCGATTCCATGTGTCCTCGCTCAGGGCTTCAAGAAGCCATACTTGCCCAGGACCGCCTGGCCGGCCGGGGACAGCACGTAGGTGACGAAACGCCGGGCTTCGTCGCTATTGGCGCTGCCGGCGGTTTTGGCGATCGGGTAACGGATGGCGAGGTCGAGCGGCACCGAGAACGCCACTTTCACCTTGTCCTTCATGATGGCGGCGTCGGTGCCGTAGACGAAACCGGCATCGACCTCGCCGCGCGCCACGTAGTCCAGCGACTGGCGCACGTTCTGGGTCGTGACCGCCTTGGTTTCCAGCGCCTGCCACAGCCTGGCGGCCTCCAGCGCGTGCCGGGTGTAGCGGCCGACCGGGACGCTGGCCGGGTTGCCGATGGCGACCTTCTGCACGCCGCCCTGATTCAGGTCCTCCAGCCGCTTGAGCGCCAGCTTGCTGTCGCCCGGCACGATCAGCACCAGGCTATTGCGCACGAAATCATGCCGCTCGCTCGCCGCCACCAGCTTCTGCTGCACGGCCTGGTCCATGGTTTCCTGATCGGCCGAAGCGAACACGTCGACGGGGGCGCCCTTGGCCATCTGCTGCAGCAGCGCGCCCGAGGCGCCGAAGTTCAGCAACACCTTGGAACCCGGATACTTGGCCTCGTAACCCTGAGCGATGTCCTTGAAGGCGTTGGTGAGGCTGGCGGCGGCGGACACCGTGAGCTCGCCGGCGTGCACCAGGCCGGTGACGGCAACGATGGCGGCGGCGGCCAGAAGGCGTTTCATCAGCGGGAGCGGCATCTCGGTCTCCGAGTCATGTATCGATTAAGCGTAATATACAGCAATATATCACGCCATCGAAAACCCTCGCCGCAGAAGCTGATTTACATCAAGGAAGGCGTCCGGCCCCGGTCACCTCGGACGCGCGTGGCCGGGCGCAATGGCCGAATCTTGGGAGGGAAAAGGTGGACGATGCCGACCCTTACGGGAGGCCGGCCGGGACGCCCTCAGTCGTCCCGCGTCAACACTTCCAGCAGCTCGATTTCGAAGATGAGGTTGGAGTTGGGCTTGATGTGGGCGCCGATCTGCCGTTCGCCGTAGGCGAGATGGGCCGGCACGAAGAGCTTGCGCTTGCCGCCGACCCTCATCCCCATCAGGCCCTGATCCCAGCCCTTGATCACCCGCCCGGTGCCGATGACGCACTGGAAGGGGCGGCCACGATCGTACGAGGAGTCGAACTTGGTGCCGTCCTCGAGAAAACCGTTGTACTGGGTGGTGATCAAGGCACCCTTGACCACTTCCTTGCCGTCGCCCGTTTGAATGTCCACAACCTGTAATTCTTTACTCATCAAGCACTCTCGTTGATTCGGTCATCGGTCAATGCTGCACGCAGCACGTTGGCCGAAATTGTAGCGCATCTTGCGCCGCCGTCGCCGCCGCGGGCAGCGCCAGGGGCGCGCTCAGGCCCGGGGGGAATTGAAACGCGCTTCGGCCTCGCGGAACAGCGTTTTGACCCGCTCCACGTCCCAGGGACGCTCGATCAGCGTTTCGTGGTCCCACTCGCTTCTCGGCCGGGCGGGGTGGAAGAAGTCGCCGCCGTACACGTGAATGGCGCAGGTCATCTTGCCGATGGGATTCAGCACCGAATGAATGATGTCGCGACCGAGTGTCGCCACCTCGCCGGCGCCGAGCGACTGGGCCCCGGCCGCCTCGATGCTGCCTGCCGTGCGGCGCCAGAACACGTTGTCTTCACGGCCAGAATAGATGCCGATCACGGAAAACATCTGGTGGTTATGCGGCATCAGGCTCATGCACGGCGCCCAGACGAAGTTGAGGATGGTGAGTTCCGGGCCGGCATAGAGCGGGGTAATGCCGGCATGCTGCGGCTCGCCCAACCCGGCCATAACGCCTTGCCTATCCGCCACCGCCTCCTGCACCAGCTCGCGAATGGCCCCCTGCCCGTCGGCCACCGCCTTCAGGCAGTTCTGGATGAAACGGTCCTTGTCGAACATGATTTTTACCCTCCCCGGTTTCGCTCGATGGCCGGCCCTTTCAGCGTGGCACATGCCTCCCTGGAGAGAAAGATTTTCGCGGCGCTCACGCCCGGGCCGGGCGCGCCCCCCCGGTGCGGCGGCCGGATCTCGAGTCGGTTGATGGCAGTCAATGAAAACAGCGCGCCGCTTCGCCACTATCACCTCACCAACATCAGCGGAGTAACTGAACATGCAGAACAGACTTCAAGGCAAGGTGGCCGTCGTCACCGGGGCCAGCAGCGGGATCGGACGCGCGATCGTGACGCGGTACGTGGCGGAAGGCGCCAGCGTGGTCGCCTTCGCCCGCAACGCCGAGGCGCTCGCGGAACTGGCGGCGGCGCATCCCGGACAGGTGATCGCCGTCACCGGCGACGTGACGCGCCAGGAGGATTTGCAGCGGCTGGTCGAGGAAACCACCAGGCACGTCGGCAAGATCGACATCCTGGTTCCCAACGCCGGCATCGCGCGCGTGGTGCCGTTTGCGGACAGCAGCGCCGAGGCGTTCAACACGCAATTCTCGGTCAACCTGTTCGGGGCCGCCGAAACCGCCCGGCTCTTTCTGCCGCACATCCGCCCGGGTGGAACGATCCAGTTCATCACCACCTTCCTCACCCAGGTCGGCTTTCCCGGGCTCGCCATCTACAGCGCCAGCAAGGCGGCGCTGAAGTCGCTGTCGCAGACGCTGGCGGCGGAACTGGCGCCCAGAGGCATCCGGGTGAACTGCATCGCCCCCGGCCCCATCGGCACCCCGCTGTGGGGCACGGTCGGCCTCCCGCCCGAGGTGCTCGGCCAAGTGGCGGAACAGGTCACCGCCAGGCTGATCCCCGGGGCGTTCGGCCAACCCGACGACATCGCCGAGACCTCGGTGTTCCTGGCGTCGGATGCGGCCAAAAACATCTACGGGCAGGAAATCGTGGTCGATGGCGGTTACACCATTGGCTAAGTGGAAGCGGCCTCCTATCCTGCTAGGAACGGAGGCCGACTCGCGATGCCGCACGGCATCGCCATCGACCTCCCCGTTGTCACTGTCACACCGAGTATCGCCACCATGAGCTATCCCGCCTTTTTCGACGCCGTTCCCCCGATTCTGGTTCACGACAAGCTGGCCGGCCTGCTCGGCGCCAGCAGCGACGGCATGCTGACCTATCACTACGTCGACGCCGTGCGCCTGGCCGGCCACTCCTGCCCCACGGTGGCGAGCGCCTACCTGATGGCGAGGCGCGCCTTGCAGGTGTTGTTCCCCGACGACGTGCCGGAGCGCGGCGAGATCGACGTCAGCTTCGCCAAGTCGCAGGACGAGGGCGTGACCGGCGTCATCGCCAGCGTGATCGGCCTGATCACCGGTGCCGCCGGTCCGGGAGGGTTCAAGGGCATCGGGGGACGCTTCCAGCGGCACGACCTGCTGCATTTCGATGCCGCGATCGAGGGCGAGGTCCGCTTCCAGCGCCAGGACAACGGCGCCGCCGTGCAGCTTGGCGTCAACCTCGGCCGGGTGCCTCCCAGCCCACTCAGTGGCCCCCTGCTGCAGCGGATCATGGCCGGCACCGCCACGTTGGCCGAAGCCCATGAATTCGCCGAACTCTGGCAAGCCCGGGTGAAGAAGATCCTGATCGAGCATGCGGACGACCCGGAGCTGATCGTCGTCAGGCTCTGAGCCTCCTCCATCTGGCATCACTGGCGCAGCAATGCCCCGGGAGGTGGTGCCTCACCCGCTAGCCGGAGGCCGCCGCGCGTCGCCATGGGGCACAGCGGCCCCCTCCTCCTCTATGCCGGATCAGCACGCGCAGGCCGCAGCGCCGCCACGCATCCCGTTTTCCCGTTATGATGCTTGTGGCCGGGATGAGAGCGGGCCTCCGGCCGACGACCGGCGCCGATATTTGCTACCGCTATCGCTCCTCCCTTCACTTGCCTACCCGGCAGGGCGACCGCCTCGGCCGGCCTGCCCGCAACCAAGTCAACACCATGATTATCGATTTCACCGAGACCGATCCGCTGCTGGCGTACCAATGGCTCACCGCCACCGTGACCCCACGCCCCATCGCCTGGGTATCCACCCGCTCGGCCCAGGGCATCAGCAACCTGGCGCCGTTCAGCTTCTTCCAGGTGGTGACCGGGACGCCGCCGACGGTGATGCTGTCCCCCCTGGTGCAAGGCGACGGCAGTCCCAAGGACACCGTCCGCAACATCCAGGAAACCGGGGAGTTCGTTGTCAACCTGGTGCCGTTCGCCATGGCAGACCAGATGAACGCCACCGCCTTCGGCTACAAGCACGGCATCAGCGAGTTCGAGCGCTGTCACATCCCGAGCCAAGCGGCCGAACACGTCCAGCCCTTGCGCGTCGACGGCGCCAGCGTCAGTTTCGAATGCAGGATGGCCGCGCTGTACCCCTACCCAGAACACAAGCCGTCGTGCCACATCATTCTGGGCGAAGTGCTGCTAGCGCATATCGACGAGTCGATACTGGACGAGCGCGGCCGCGTCGACCCGGCCCGCCTCGACATCATCGCCCGCATGGGCGGCAAGTGGTACAGCCGGACCCGCTCGGAAGCCAACTTCGAACTGTCGCGGCCGAGCGGCTGGGACGACCGCTCGGCCGGCCGGGCCACCCAGTAAGGCCAAATCGCGGCAGGCCGGGCCGGCGTTGACGCCGTGTCGTATCGACAGCGTACCGACAACGTCGGCCACCGGTTCTGCGGGGCCTTCCGAATACATTCATGAAGAAGCAATCGGAGCCTGCGCTAAAGCCGGCATTGTGCCCTTGGTTTCGAAACCGGCGACCTCCGCCCCCCTCCCCCCAAATGGTGCTGCCCGTAGCGCGTCCTATACTGCATCAGGATCAGTGTACACATCGATATCCACAAGGAGTTTCACCATGGGCAAGATCAGACAAGGCAACAAGGAAGCAAAGAAATCACCCATCATGACGCCCAAGGAGAAGAAAGCCGCGAAACAGGGCAAGAAACACACCTCGGACAAGATGCCTTGATGGTTTCCTGATCGGTTTGCCGCGATGGATGGCTTGATCCATGGACAGGACGAGCAGGCTGTTTTTCTAGCATGGGATGTTTCAGTCTTGCCGAATAAGGATTCAATTCTTGGTCTCGGCAGGCGGCTTGCCTTGTGCCCCCATCCGCCATCGCAGGGTTCTGGACGGATGTCGGCCCTCCCCTGCCACTGATGAGTCACGTGACCGCCTCAGCTGAGGGAAGTCGTTTGTTTGGTGGCCAGCCAAGACAGCCACGCGTTCATGGTGGAATAGAGCATGACGACCACCGGGGGTAAGATGCGTCACGCATTAAGCAATCACCGAACAAACCTCATCACGATTGCCACGTTGGCAATGTTCAGCCGCGGACTTGACCCAGAGTATTCTCGCGGCGTACAGCAGGAACTCGCCAGGCTGAAAGGGCCCGCCCGGGAGTCGGATAGCCATATTCGGGACCTGACGGCGCTGCTCTGGTGTTCGATTGACAACGACGACTCCCGTGACCTTGACCAACTGACGGCAATCCAGCCCCTAGCACGAGGTTCGGTGCGGGTATTCGTAGCGGTTGCCGACGTTGATGCACTCATCACAAAGGGATCACAAATTGACGAGCATGCCCGCGTCAACACCACTTCCGTTTACACCTCGGCACGCGTTTTTCATATGCTGCCCGAACGTTTGTGCACCGATCTAACTTCCCTCAACCCCGACGAAGACCGCTTGGCCCTAGTGACCGAGATGGAGTTCACCTGCGACGGTGTCCTGGTCCACCCGACCATTTACCGCGCCCTGGTTCGCAACAAGGCCCAGCTCGCTTATGACGATGTCTCCGCCTGGATCGAAGGGACTGGCGAGTTGCCCGCCGCGGCGCAACGCATCACGGGGATGAACACCCAGTTGCGCATGCAGGATGAGCTTGCCCAAAAATTAAGGGTGCTGCGACGTGCACAGGGCTCCCTGGAATTTGAAACCTTCCAACCCAGGGCAGTATTCCATGGAGAACAAATCACCGACATAAAACAGCAGGAGCAAAACCGGGCACGTCAGCTGATCGAAGAACTGATGATCGCCACCAACGGCTGCACAGCACGCTTCTTGGCTCAGCAAGGGAGTGCCTCTCTGCGGCGGGTGGTGCGCTCGCCCGAACGCTGGCAGCGCATCGTCAGCGTGGCCAACGGTTATAACGCGCAGCTTCCCAGCCAGCCTGATGGCCAGGCGCTCGAAGCCTTTCTCGCTCTTCAACACAAGACCGACCCGCTGCGCTTTCCCGATCTTTCGCTCGTGATCGTAAAACTGATGGGCTCGGGAGAATACGTGGTAGAGCGGCCCCATGGGCCACCTATCGGTCACTTTGGCCTGGCCGTGCAGGACTACATGCACTCTACGGCACCCAATCGGCGCTTCCCGGACTTGATCACATTACGTCTGCTCAAGGCGGCACTGGCCGGTAGCGTGTCGCCATACTCCAATGATGAACTGGACGAACTGGCCTTGCACTGCACCATGCAAGAAGACGCCGCACGAAAGGTGGAGCGACAGCTCCGCAAGTCTGAAGCGGCTCTGCTGCTGCATTCGCGAATCGGACAACGCTTTGATGCCCTGATAACCGGCAGCGGGGACGAAGGCAGTTGGGTGCGTATTTTTGAACCGCCGGCGGAGGGGCGGCTGACTGGCGACTTGCCCGAGTTGAAAGTTGGGCAACTAGTACGGGTGCGATTGGTGTCCACATCCGTGGAGCGAGGCTTCATTGACTTCGTTCTCGTACACTAACTCCCGCGTTTTGCGGGAATGAGCAGACGATACCAAGGCGGCTCTATGAAATCCAAGGTGTGGTGGCTTGAGTCGCTGACGGGTGAACCTGACCATCTTTCCAAGCTCAATGCCGGGTTGTCCAGTGCCGAGGCAAGAAAGAGGCTTGCCCAATTCGGCCCCAACCTGTTCCGGGAACGAGACGAAAAATCGTTGCTACGGCAGTACCTCAGCCGCTTCAAGAACCCTCTGGTCCTCATCCTCCTCGTCGCCAGTGCTGTTTCGGCTTTTACCGGAGAGGTCACAAACTTCCTCATCATCAGCTTCATTGTGCTGCTGAGCGTCACGCTGGACTTTGTGCAGGAACACCGTGCCAACCAGGCTGCCGATAAGCTACGGCAATCTGTTTCCATTCGCGCCATCGTGGTACGTGATAGTCAGAGCAAGGAGATTTCGGTAGCTCAAGTCGTTCCCGGCGATCTCGCGTTGCTGTCGGCCGGCGACTTGATCCCTGCCGACGGACGCGTTCTTGAAGCACGCGACTTCTTCGTCAAGCAGGCGCTGCTGACGGGGGAGACCTACCCAGTAGAGAAGCACCCTGGCGAGCTCCCTGCTACGGCCACTGAAATTCAGGAAGCGACCAATGCGGTATTCATGGGCACTTCGGTCATCAGCGGCAGCGCCCGTATCCTCGTAGTCAAGACCGGTACAGCGACCGCCATTGGTGAAATCGCGGACAGCATCTCCCGACAAGCGCCCGCGACATCGTTCGAGCTGGGCGCGCGCCGCTTCGGCATGCTGATCATGCGCTTGACGGTGTTGATGGTGCTGTTCGTATTGCTCGTGAATCTCTGGTTTCACAAGCCGTGGCTGGATTCATTCTTGTTCGCCGTAGCGCTCGCCGTGGGCCTGACGCCGGAACTCTTACCGATGATCATTTCGGTCACCTTGGCGCGTGGCGCATTGCGGATGGCCAAGAAGCACATGATCGTCAAACGACCCGCGGCCATTCAGGACCTGGGCTCGATGGACATGCTGTGTACGGACAAAACGGGCACGCTGACCGAAGCCAAAATCACGATGGAACGGCATGTCGATGCAGAAGGCCAATCGAGCGAGCGGGTGTTGGAACTCGCCTATTTGAACAGTTTCTTCGAAAGCGGCCTGAAGAACCCTCTCGATGAAGCTATCCTCAACCACCAACATGTCGACGTGACGTCCTGGAAAAAAGTGGATGAAGTCCCATTCGACTTCGAGCGTCGTTGTGTTTCGGTGCTGCTGGATAACGGCCAAGACCGGTGGCTGGTAGTGAAGGGAGCGGCCGATGAAATAGTCGGCCTGTGCACCCATTATGAAACGCAAGGTAGCCCACTCCAGCGCCCGCTGGATGAGTCCGCCCGATCGGTGATTCAGACCCAGTACCACGCCCTCGAGGCGGAAGGCTTCCGCGTGCTGGGTATCGCCTGGCGCCAGGTGGCACAGGATCATCCCCACGCGGTGCTGAGTGACGAAACGGAACTCGTACTGGCCGGGTTTGCCGCCTTCCTCGACCCGCCCAAAAAGAGCGCCGCCTCGGCACTCAAGGCACTGGAAAACGCAGGGGTGACCATCAAGATCGTTACGGGCGACAGTGATCTCGTCACCCGGCATGTCTGCACCCAACTCAACATACCTGTCACGGGACTTCTGACTGGCAAGGAAATCGAGCAGATCGACGACCACACCCTGCGTGCCAGGGTCGAAACGGCTAACCTCTTCTGTCGAGTCAATCCAGCCCAGAAGGATCGCGTGATCCAGGCACTCAAGGCGCGCGGTCATGTGGTCGGATACCTGGGGGATGGCATCAACGATGCACCATCGCTGCATTCGGCAGATGTCGGTATCTCGGTCGATTCGGCGGTGGATGTCGCCAAGGAAGCGGCCGACATGATCCTGCTGAAACACGATCTGCATGTGCTGCATGAGGCGGTACTGGAAGGGCGTCGTACTTTTGGCAACATCATGAAGTACATCATGATGGGAACCAGTTCCAACTTCGGCAACATGTTCAGCATGGCCGGCGCTTCGCTGTTTCTGCCTTTCCTGCCGATGTTGCCGACACAGATTCTGCTCAACAACATCCTTTACGACGTCTCGGAAGTGCCGATCCCGCTCGACGAGGTTGATGCCGAGGAAATTGCCAGCCCGCGAGTGTTGGACCTGAGTTTCATCCGCAACTTCATGCTGGTGATCGGGCCGATTAGTTCAGTGTTCGATTTCATGACGTTCTACGTGATGCTGGCTGTCTTGCACGCGGACGAAAAGCTGTTTCAAACGGGCTGGTTCGTCGAATCGCTGTGTACCCAGGTGCTGGTGATTTTCATCATCCGAACCCGCGGGAACCCCCTGAAAAGTCGTGCCAACCCGATTCTGACGGCGACATCGCTACTGGTGGTGGCCGTCGCGATGCTATTACCGTTCACACCATTAGGGGTCCATTTCCGATTTGAACCGCCGCCCGCCCGCTTTTTTTTCATCCTGAGTGGCATGGTGCTTGTCTATCTGTTTGTTGTCGAACTGGCTAAACAAGGCTTTTACCGATGGTCGATGGCGAATCACCATCGTCGCCACCGCTTTCGAGCCAGGGCGGCTTGATGTAGTCAAGCAAGCGCCAGCCCTGCCGTGCTCGGGGTGATTGCGAAGCCGCCCGCCATGCATAGCAACCACCGGGGTACCCGACATCACGCGACACAGGCGTCCAACGATTTCACCACGCTGTTGCATCCTCGGTTGAATCCGCCCCCACCGAGGGCCGGCCTGTCCACAGTATGTGCAGACCGGCCGCGGCGGTCGAGGATAGAGTCCACGGAAGTGGTGTAAATGCAGGCCGCAGCACACCATGGCGGAGCCTGCAGAGGGCCTGCCAGACAACACCCCGCTACTGGGCGTGTAAACCTAGAAAACCGGACCAGAGTTCGGCCCTGAAATTTACACCACCTTGACGGACGCTATCGACATTATTGAATTCATGAACAGAGCCCGCCTATAAGAATACGGGCATTTGTTATGAAGACAATGACGTGCAGGGCTAGCCGTATGCAGGATCCCGCTCAAGTCTTAGAAGCCACTTACCTACCGCCCTACCGCCCACCGCCCCGCACCTCATCCAGCAAGACTTGCAGCGGATGGCGAAGCTGACGGCCGGCAAAGCGCTTGGTCTGACTCCGGCATGAGTAGCCGGTCGCCAGCGCCTCGCCCTCACTCGCCGGAGCGTCAACATGAGCGGCCCACGATTGCTGGAAGATGATCTCGGAAGTCGACACATTGCGTGCTTCGTGGCCATAGGTGCCCGACATGCCGCAGCACCCTGTCGGCTGTACCAGCAGTTGCAAGCCGCGGCGCTTGAATAGCTGCTCCCACTGCCGGTTGCTGTCCGGTGCATTGGTCTTTTCCGTGCAATGGGGCAACAAGCGGTAGCGGGTGCCGACCTGCGTGACGGCCTCCGGCAATGCCTGCTGCAACCACTCCTGCGGTAGCAAAACCTGCGGCGGCGTCCCCATTTCCGGCACTTTGGCGTACTCCTGCCGGTAGGTCAGCGTCATCGCGGGGTCCAGGCCGACCAGAGGGATGTCGAACTGGCCGACTTCCTGCAACTGGCGCGCATTGCGTATCGCTGCTTTTGCAAAGGCGTGAAGAAAGCCCTGCACATGCAGCGGCTTGCCGTTCGGGCTTAGCGGGGCAAGCCACACCTGATAGCCCAGACGCGCGGCCAGCTCGATGAAGGCACTGAACAGCTCCGTCTCGAAGTAACGGGTAAAGGCATCCTGCACCAGGATGACGCTACGGGCACGCTGCTCACTCGACAGCCTGGACATGGCCTGGGGCGTGGCCGGCTGGACATCCCAGCGGCGCAGCGTATCCGCCAGCTTGAAGCGGCTGAAGAGCGGGCTGTCGACAATGCCGACATGCCGGGTGAGGAGTTTGCGCACCCAAGTTTGGCTCATCAGGCCATTGTAGAGAGCCGGCACCTTGGCGAGATACGGCATGCTGTATTCCAGCGAGCCGATCATGTAATCGCGCAAAGGGCGCAAGTATTGGCGGTGGTATAGTTCCAGAAAGCGCGAACGAAACTCGGGTACGCTAACCTTGACGGGGCATTGCCCAGTACAGGATTTGCATGCCAGGCAGCCCGCCATGGCGTCGTAGACCTCGTGCGAAAAATCCGCACTCCCCTGCCGCGCCGCCCGGCTATTGCGCCAGCGCTTGAGGAAGCTTCCAGCAAAGGACTGGCGCTGGCTCGCGACCTCGAGCACATCCACCCCGGCTTGTCCTTGCAGACGCAACCATTCACGCATCAGCGAAGCCCGCCCTTTCGGGGAATGGACACGGTCGCGTGTCGCTTTCCATGATGGGCACATCGCATCGTCGGGGTCGAAGTTGTAGCACGCGCCGTTGCCGTTGCAATGCATGGCGGTGCCATAGCTCTGCCAGACGCGCTCGTCGATTTGCCGGTCCAGTTCCCCGCGCGTGGTCACCTCGTCGATCTTCAATAGCTGGATCGTGCTGGCTGGCGGCGTAGCGATCTTGCCCGGATTGAACTGGTTATAGGGGTCGAACGCCGCCTTCAGCTGCTGCAAAGACGGGTAAAGTTCGCCGAAAAATGCCGGAGCGTACTCCGAGCGCACCCCCTTCCCATGCTCACCCCACAACAACCCGCCATAGCGTTGCGTCAACGCGGCGACGCCATCGGAAATCGGCCGGACCAGTGCGGCTTGCTGCGGATCTTTCATATCCAGTGCGGGCCGCACGTGCAGCACGCCGGCATCGACGTGGCCGAACATGCCGTACTGCAGCTTGTACTGATCCAGCAGCGCCCGGAATTCAGCGATGAAGTCCGCCAGATTCTCCGGCGGCACCGCCGTGTCTTCCACGAAAGGCTGCGGACGCGCTTCGCCCTGGATGTTGCCCAACAGGCCGACCGCGCGCTTACGCATGGCGTACACCCGCTTTACTTCGGCATGCCCCACGGCAACGGTATGGCCCAGGCGTTCTACTGTCGTGTCGGTGCGCAGGTGAGCGATGAAATCGGCCACTTGGGCATTCACTTGCTCGGCATCATCGCCGCTGAATTCGATGAGGTTGATCCCTAGGGTCTCGCGGTCCTTGTCCTGAGGAAAATAGTCACCCATACTATTCCAGACGATGTCCTGCATGGCCAGCAGCAATACCTTGGAATCGACGGTTTCGATCGACAGCGGTTGAAGGGCCAACAGGGCGCGCGCGTCGCGCAGCGCATCCATGAAACTGCCGTAGCGCACATTCACCAGCACCGAATAATTCGGTATCGGCAGCACATTGAGCTTGGCCTCGACGACAAAACCCAGCGATCCCTCGGCGCCACAGAGCACGCTGTTAAGGTTGAAGCGTCCATCCGGCTCGCGTAAGTGGGCCAGGTCGTAGCCGGTCAGACAGCGGTTGAGTTTGGGAAACTTGGCTTCGATCAGTGCCGCTTTTTCTTCGCTGATCTGGCGTGCCGTACGGTACACCTTGCCCACGCGGTCCTGACGAGCGCATTGCTGTTCCAGCTCTTGCTCATCGAGTGGCCGGCCATGCAGGCGCTCACCGCCCATCAGCACAAAATCAAGCGCCAGGACATGGTCGCGGGTCTTGCCGTAGGTACAGCTACCCTGCCCGCTCGCATCGGTATTGATCATTCCGCCGATGGTCGCCCGGTTGGACGTCGACAGCTCAGGGGCGAAGAACAGGCCATACGGCTTGAGGGCGGCATTGAGCTGATCCTTGACCACCCCTGCCTGTACCCGCACCCACCGTTCCTCAGGGTTGATTTCCAGGATGCGGTTCATGTGACGGGAGAGGTCCACCACCACGCCATGGGTCAGCGATTGCCCATTGGTGCCCGTCCCGCCGCCACGGGGGGTGAGCACCACATCCCGATAAGAGGACGTATCTATGAGTGCCGCCAGGCGCTGCACATCGTGGGCATCGGCAGGGTAAACCGCCGCCTGAGGCAGGCGCTGGTAGATGGAGTTATCCGTCGACAGCACCGTTCGAGTGCCGTAGTCGGTACTGATCTCTCCAACAAACCCACTCGCCTTGAGCGCGTCGAGAAACGCATGAGTCGTTGAGGGCAGTTCTGTGTCTGTTTGGGCGAGTAGAGCAATCGACATAGCGGCAACCGTAGTGATGAGTCCAGGAGAAACCTTGACCTGTCTGCATGAGATGGAAGTGGCATTCCCACAATGGTGCTAGTATCTCTGAGCCACTTCACGGCAACAAACGACAATTTCACAGCAAAAGAATGAGTAAAACTCATGAATCATCGGCGCCTGACACCCTCGATGTCGCTACTGCTGGTATTCGAGTCCGCGGCTCGACATGAGAGCTACACGCGTGCGGCGGAAGAGCTGTCGCTCAGCCAGAGCGCCATCAGCCGCCAGGTGCAGGCGCTCGAGGAGCATCTGGGGCTCAAGTTATTCCGGCGCGAAGGAAGATCGGTCAGGCTGACCGATGCGGGACGTCGTTACTACCTGGAGTTGAGCGAAGCGTTGGGACGCATCCGTAGCGCGACCTTGCAAGCCATGTCTTCGCAATCAGGGACCGGGGCACTACGCCTGGCAACGCTGCCGACGTTCGGGTCCAAATGGCTGTTGCCGCGCCTGCATGAGTTCTATGCAAGCCACCCTGGCGTGACGATCCACATCCATTCGCGAATAGGGGATATCGATTTCAATACCAGCGAGATCGATGCCGCCATCACCGTCGGCACCGGCGATTGGCCCGGGATGATGGCGCATCGGCTATACAACGAATTTCTCGTTGCCATTGTCGATCCGTCCGGAGTTGAAGACGGCCAAGAGATAACGCCGGATTGGGCCATGAAGCAGACCTTGCTGACGGTCGCCAGCAATCCGCAAGCCTGGGCCGAGTGGTTCTCGCACTATCACCTCGATCATCGCCAAATGCGTCTGGGGCCGAGCTTCGAACTCACGTCCCACTTGATCCAGGCGGTCAGGGCAGGCATCGGCATCGGCCTGGTGCCACAGGCCCTGATAACGGACGAACTGCAACGCAAAGAACTCATCACCATTGGTGAGGCCATCGCCAGCCCGCGCAGCTACTACCTGGTTTACCCCCCGAGAAATGCCTCGCTCCCCTCCTTGACTGCATTTCGAGACTGGCTGCTCAGCGCTTGCTGAGTAAAACCTCTCTTCCCCTGGTTGGTGGAGGTTGCAGCCGGGTAGAAGGGCTTACTCACTCAGAGGACACTTAGCCCCGTCGCAAGGCGAGCTTTCGTTCAAATCAGGCACTGTCTACGACTTTAATAAATCGTCTACGACTATATTTGCGCAGAACAACAAACAGCCGCCAGCCTTTCCAAAAAACACTAGACCAACCGGTCTACTTGTTATAGAGTTCGAGCATGGCACGAGAACGACACCACCCCGATACCCGCGAACACATCCTCGCCACCGGCGAGGGCTTGATCCATGGCCGCAGCTTTACCGCGCTGGGCCTGACCGAGCTGTTGTCCGAGGCGGGGGTGCCCAAGGGGTCGTTCTACCATTACTTCAAGTCGAAGGAAGACTTCGGCGTGGCGATGCTGACACGCTACTTCAGCGGCTACCGCGAGCGTGTCGGCGGCTTGTTGACCGACGGCAGCGTCGGCAATGGCCGCGAGCGGCTGCTGGCCTACTTCCAGCAGTGGCTGGACAACCACGCCCGCTGCGAGGCGCAGAGCTGCCTGGCGGTGAAGCTGGCGGCCGAGGTGTCGGACCTGTCCGAACCGATGCGCGTGGCGCTGGACGAGGGCATGCTGGCCATCGTCCAGCGGCTGGCGGCCTGTATCCGCGAGGGCCAGGTCGACGGTTCGATCAAGCCGCAGTTGCCGCCGGACGACACCGCCTACGCGCTCTACAGCCTGTGGCTGGGCGCGGCGCTGATGTACAAGACCCAACACAGTCTGCGACCGTTGCAGGCCGCGATGATCCATACCCAAGGCCTGCTGCTGCCCTGCAGCGCGGCCTGAGAGCGATACCGTTTGCCAGCGTGCAGGCGGTTTTTTTGACACCGAAACTAGACGACCGGTCTAATCTTTTCGAAACGACGGAGCGATCGATGAACGCGACACTCGAACAGATGCAGCAACACCGCAGCATCCGCAGCTACCAGGACAAGCCGGTGCCGGCCGAGGTGCTGGACGCCATCATCCAGGCGGCCTGGCACGGCCCCACCTCGATCAACGGCCAGCAGGTGTCGCTGGTGGTGGTGCAGGATGCGGCGCGCCGCCAGAAGATTGCCGAGCTGGCCGGCGGCCAGCCGTGGATCGCGCAGGCGCCGGTGTTCATCACCGTGGTGGCCGACTTCTACAAGACCCGCCTCGGCGTGGAGCGGGCCGGCAAGCAACAGGTGATCCACGACAGCGTGGAGGGGTTTGCCGTGGCGGCGGTGGATGCCGGCATCACGCTGGGAAACCTGATGACCGCGGCGCGCTCGGCCGGCCTCGGCGTGGTGCCGATCGGCGGCATCCGCCGCAACCCGGCGGCGATGATCGACCTGCTGCAACTGCCGGAACTCACGTTCCCGCTGGCCGGCGTGGCCATCGGCTACGCCGCCGACGCCGGCGACATCAAGCCGCGCCTGCCGCTGGCGAGCTTCGCGCATCGCGAGCGCTACAACGCCGCCGACCTGCCCGGCCACATTGCCGCCTACGACGCCCAACTGGCCGCGCACTGGCAGCGCATCGGCCGTGACGACGGCGAGCCGTGGAGCAGCAATACCGCGCGCTACTACCAGCAGGTGTATTTCCCGCAGGTGGCCCCGGTGGCCCGCCAGCAGGGCTTCGGATTCGACCAGTAACCCCAACTCAGCCAGAGGACTCCCCATGCAAGCCGACAAACTACTCACCCCGCTGCACCTTGGCGCCATGACCCTGAACAACCGCGTGCTGATGGCGCCGCTGACCCGCCTGCGCAACACCGAGCCGGATGACCTGCCCACGCCGCTCGCCATCGAGTACTACCGCCAGCGCGCCGGCGCCGGCCTGATCATCAACGAGGGCACCCACATCTCGCCCACCGCCAAGGGCTACGCCGGGGCGCCGGGCATCTACAGCGAGCAACAAGTGCACGCCTGGCAGGAGATCAACGACGCCGTGCACGCCGCCGGCGGCAAGATCGCCATCCAGCTGTGGCACACCGGCCGCATCTCGCACACCAGCCTGCAGCCGAACGGCGAGGCGCCGGTGGCGCCGTCGGCGATCCGGGCCGATAGCAACACCAACATCCGCGATGAAAACGGCGAGCTGGTGCGCGCGCCCACCTCGACCCCGCGCGCGCTGGAAACCGCCGAGATCGCCGACCTGCTGGACGACTACCGCCGCGCCACCGACAACGCGCGCCGCGCCGGTTTCGACCTGGTGGAAATCCACGCCGCGCACGGCTACCTGCTGGACCAGTTCCTGTCGCCGGCGGCCAACCAGCGTACCGACCAGTACGGCGGCAGCGTGCAAAACCGCGCGCGCCTGGTGCTGGAAGTGCTGGACGCGGTGATTGCCGAATGGGACGCCGCCCACGTCGGCATCCGCCTGTCGCCGCTGGGGGTGTTCAACGGCCTGTCGGAAATCGACCAGCAGGAGATGGCGCTGTACCTGATCGGCGAGATCGCCAAGCGCCACATCGCCTACCTGCACCTGTCCGAGCCGGACTGGGCCGGCGGTCCGAAATGGCCGGACGAGTTCCGCCGCGCCGTGCGGGCGGCCTACCCGCACCCCATCGTCGCCGCCGGCGGCTACACTGTGGACAAGGCCGAGGAGCTGATCGGCGCCGGGCTGATCGACGCCGTGGCCTTCGGCCGCCCCTTCATCGCCAACCCGGACCTGCCGGTGCGCTTCGCGCAGGGCGCCGAACTCAACCCGCCGCGCCCGGAAAGCTTCTACGGCGGCGGCGCCGAGGGCTATACCGACTATCTGGCGCTGGCCGTGTCACATTGAGAAAGGTCGATCATGAGCAAGGTTCTGTTCGTTCTCACCAGTCACGACCAGTTGGGCGACACCGGCCATAAAACCGGCTTCTGGATCGAAGAGTTCGCCGCGCCGTACTACGCGCTGGTCGACCACGGCGTGTCGGTGACGCTGGCGTCGCCCAAAGGCGGCCAGCCGCCGATCGACCCGAAGAGCGCGCTACCCGAGTCGCAGACGCCGGCCACCGCACGCTTCAACGCCGACACCGCGCTGCAGGCCAAACTGGCCGCAACGCTGCGTCTGGACGCGGTGTGCGCCGACGACTTCGACGCGGTGTTCTACCCCGGCGGCCATGGCCCGCTCTGGGACCTGGCCAACGACGGCACCTCGCAGGCCCTGATCACCGCCTTCCTGGCGCAGGGCAAGCCGGTCGCCGCGGTGTGTCATGCCCCGGCGGTCCTGCTCGGGGCGCTCACCCCGGAGGGGCAGCCGGTGGTGGCCGGCCGCCGCGTCAGCGGCTTCTCCAATAGCGAAGAGCAGGCGGTCGGGCTGGCCGACGTGGTGCCCTTCCTGCTCGAAGACGCGCTGCAAGCCAAGGGCGGCGCGTATCAGCGCGGGCCGGACTGGCACTCCTTCGCGGTGGAAGACGGCTTGCTGATCACCGGGCAAAACCCAGCCTCGTCGGAAGCCGTGGCCGAAGCGCTACGGCACCGCCTGCCGCACTGAGCGCGCCGGCAGGTTGGCCGAAGCCCTGTCAGAACGGGCTTCGGCCAACCTTTTTCCTGGCGGCACCTCACACCGCCTTGCGCCCCAGCGCCACGCACAGCACCACTCCCGCCGTCACCAGCAGCATGCCGGTATTGAGCTGTTCGCCCAGCACCAGCATGCCGCACAGCATCATGCCGAAGGGCTGCAACAGCTGCACCTGGCTGACCCGCGCCACACCGCCCAGCGCCAGGCCGCGATACCAGATGAAGAAGCCGATGAACATGCTGACCAGGCTGACGTAGGCGAAACCGGCCCAGGTCTGCCAATGGGTGATCGCCGCCGGGCGCGTCAGCCACACCGGCAGCAGCAGGAACGGCGCCGCCAGCAGCAAGGCCCAGCAGATGGTCTGCCAGCTGCCCAGCTCGCGCGCCAGCCGGCCGCCCTCGGCGTAGCCGACGCCGCACAGCAGGATCGCAATCAGCATCAGGCCGTCCGCCGCCTGCCAGCCGCCCGCGCTCTGCCACCAGGCGTAGCCCACCACCAGCGCGCTGCCCGCCAGCGCGAACAGCCAGAACAAGGGGCGTGGCCGCTCGCCGCCGCGCAAGGTGGCGAAGCCGGCGGTAGCCAGCGGCAGCAGGCCACCGAACACGGCGGCGTGCGAAGCCGGCACCCGCGCCACCGCGAGCGAGGAAAACAGCGGGAAGCCGATCACCACCCCGCCGGCCACCAGCGCCAAGCGGCGCCACTGCGACCCGGTCGGCGGCGCGGCACGGGTCAGCCACAGCAGCAGGCCGCTCAGCACGGCGGGCAGCAAGGCGCGGCCCAAGCCGATGAAGATCGGGTCGAGCTCGAACGAGGCCAGCCGTGACGCCACCAGCGTACCGCTGAAACAGGCCACGCCGAGCAGCCCCCACAACAGGCCGGCCAGCGGCTGCGATGCCGTCGTGCTCATGATGCACTCCCCAGGTTGAAGAGCCTTGAGCGTAACGCCAAACTGTCTGCCATAATCCAGACAGTTACACCGATCACTTCTTAACTGTACAGGCCACACCACCATGACAGTTTGCGCCGACAACTGGCCGATCGCCGCCACGCAGCCCGTGCCGCTGACCACGCAGATCGTCGACTTCTGCAGCGACAACATCCGCCGCCAGCTGTGGCCGGCCGGTGCGCGCCTGCCGTCGATCCGCGCCCTGGCGGAGCGCTACCCGGTGAGCCGCTTCACCGTGGCCGAGGCCTACGAGCGGCTGGTGGCGCGCGGCCTGATCCAGGCCCGCCACGGCGCCGGCTACTTCGTCGCCGGCCAGCGCAGCACGCCGCACGGGCACGAGGCGCACCCGGCCGACAGTGCGCTGGCGCAAGAGGTGGAGCTGATGCGGCTCAACCTGTCCGGGCAACGGCGCTGGCAGCCGGGCGTCGGCTGCCTGCCCGCGGCGTGGCTGGCCGACGGCCCACTCGCCGCCGAGTGGCGCGCCCTCTCCCAGGCCGCGCCGCGCCTGGTCGGCTACGGCAGCCCGCAGGGCTACCTGCCACTGCGCGAGGCGCTGGTGCAGAAACTGGAGGCCCAGGGGCTGACGCTGTCGCCGGCGCAGCTCGTCACCACCAGCAGCGCCACCCATGCGCTCGACCTGATCCTGCGCCTCGTCACCACGCCGGGCGACACCGTGCTGGTGGACGACCCCGGCTTCTACAACTTCCACGCCGCGCTCCGGCTGGCGCGCGTCAACGTGGTCGGCATTCCGCGCACCCCGCACGGTCCGGACACCGAAAGGTTGGCCGAAGCCCTGCACCAGCACCGGCCGCGGCTGTTCCTCACCGTCAGCGCGCTGCACAACCCGACCGGCAGCACCCTGACGCTGCCGGTGGCACACCAGGTGCTGAAGCTGCTGGAACAGTGGAACTGCCTGGCGGTGGAGGACGACATCTACGCCGACTTCGAAGCGCGCCCCGGCGTGCGGCTGGCGGCGCTCGACGGACTGTCGCGGGTGATCTACCTCGCCAGCTTCACCAAGACGCTGTCGGCCAACCTGCGCTGCGGCTACATCGCCGCCGATCCCGGACGCATCGCCGGCCTCACCGACATCAAGCTGATCAGCGGCATGACCACCCCGGAAGCGGTGGAAACGCTGGTCTACCGCCTGCTCACCGGCGGACGCTACCGGCGACACGTCGACGGCCTGCGCAAGCGGCTGGAACCGCTGCGCGCCGACGCCATCGCCCGCCTCAAGGCCCTGGGCTTCACGCTGTGGCACGAGCCGGCGGAAGGCTTCCTGCTGTGGGCCGAGGCGCCGCCCGGGCGCGATCTCGACGCCTGGGTCGAACGCGCCCGCGCCGCCTCGCTGCTGCTGGCGCCGGGGCGCTACTTCAGCCCGGCGGGCGCCCCCAGCCGCCACCTGCGCTTCAACGTGGCGCAATGCGGCGAAGCCGGCCTGTGGCAGGTCATGGGCGACACGCTGCACGGCTGAGACCCCGTTCCCGATCTTGCTGCGCATCCCCGATCAAGGCTCATGTGCACGGCGTGCGAATCTTTCGCTGGGCACATCAAAGATGCGCACGCAAGGATTCGCTCAGCGCGCCGAAATCCTCAGGTTCTCCAGTACATGCCGGCTTCTGCGCTGCGCTCCACCCCGCTGAGGGCCGCTTGCGACAGATCGGGAACGGGTTCTGAGCGGCCCCATGGCGGCAGACCCCGCGGGCATAGGCCATAACGAAATCAAGGGGCCGGCGATACCCCCGTCATCTGGCCGAAACGGCGCGTTTCTGCTACATTAGCGGGTTCGGCCGGCCCCTTGCGGGGACGCCGCCGGTGCCGGGTGAGACCGATCCCGCGTGCCGCGTGACCTCGACTGTCTTTCGATGGAAACCGTAATGAATTCAAGCGACAAAGCCCTCGTCGTCCTGTCCGGCGGCCAGGACTCCACCACCTGCCTGTACTGGGCGCTGCAGCGCTTCGGCGCCGACAACGTGGAAGCCGTCACCTTCGACTACGGCCAGCGCCACCGCGTCGAGCTCGACAGCGCACGCACCATCGCCGCGCTGGCCGGCGTGCCGCACACCGTGCTGCCGATCGACACCTTCGCCGCCATCGGCGGCAACGCGCTGACCGACGCCAGCATCACCCCCGAGAGCGGCGCCCGCGCCGACGACGACACCGCGCTGCCCAACACCTTCGTGCCGGGCCGCAACCTGATCTTCCTGAATTTCGCCGCCGCCTTCGGCTACACCCGCGGCGCGCGCCACCTGGTGACCGGCGTGGCGCAGACCGACTACTCCGGCTACCCGGACTGCCGCGAGAACACGCTCAAGGCGCTGGAGCTGGCGCTACGCCTGGGTCTCGATGCCCGCGTGGAACTGCACACCCCGCTGATGTACCTGTCCAAGGCCGACACGGTGCGGCTGGCGCAACAGGTCGGGGCGATGGCGGCGCTGGCCTTCAGCCACACCTGCTACAACGGCGAGCAGCCGCCCTGTGGCCACTGCGCCGCCTGCGAGCTGCGCGCCAAGGGCTTTGCCGAGGCCGGCGTCGCCGACCCGCTGGTCGAACGTTTCCGCCAGGGCTGATCATGCACGCATCCTACCTTCTCGCCGGCGCGCGCTTCGAAGCCGCGCGCCAGCTGCCCGCCGACTGGTTCGAGCCGCAGTTCGCCAGCCTGCACGGCCACAGCTTCCGTGTGCAGCTGCGCGTGGAGAACATCCACACCAACCAGGCCGGCCTGGCCGAGACGCTGCAGCGCGCGGTGCAGCCGCTCCACTACGCCTCGCTCAACCAGCGCATGGCGGCGGTGGACGACCTGGCCATCGCCGAACACCTGTCGGAACAACTGAGCTTTCCGCACAGCCTGACGCTCACGAGCGCACCGGAACGCGGCGTGATCCTGGACAACGGCACCCGCCTGGTCTGGCTCAACGCCGGCTTCGAGGCGGCGCACCAGCTGCCGCACGTGCCCGCCGGCCACAAGTGCGGCCGCCTGCACGGCCACGGCTTCGGCGTGCGGCTGGTGGCGGACGCGGCTTCGGCCAACCACGTCGACCTAGCGGCGGCCTGGGGACGGCTGTTCCTGCGCCTCAACCACCGCTATCTCAACGACATCCCCGGCCTCGCCAACCCCACCAGCGAGGTGCTGGCGCAGTGGATCTACCGCGAGCTGTCGGCCGATCTCGCCGGCCTCGCCTGGGTCGAGGTGCGCGAGACGCACACCGCCGGCAGCCAGTTCGACGGCCGCACCTTCCGCATCTGGAAGGAACAGCACTTCGAGAGCGCGGTGCCGTTCGACGCCGACGGCAACTACACCGGCCACAGCTACCTGATCCGGCTGATGCTGCAAGGCGCGCTGGACGGCGCGATGGGCTGGCTGCTCGACTTCGGCGACGTCAAGGACCGCTTCAAACCGGTCTACCGCCAGCTCGACCACAACCCGCTCGACCGCCTCGCCGGCATCCGCAACGGCCACCCCGCCTCGGTGGCGGAATGGGTGCACGCCGAGCTGTCGCCGCTGGTGCCGGAACTAGCGCGCGTCGACCTGATGGAGCGCGACGAGCGCGGGGTCTCGGTGTTGTTCAAGGACAACATGCGCTGGCCGCTGCTGTAGCAAGGGGGGAAACCATGTACACGGTGAAGGAAATCTTCTACACCCTGCAGGGCGAAGGCCGCCAGGCCGGCCGCGCCGCGGTGTTCTGCCGCTTTGCCGGCTGCAACCTGTGGAGCGGCAAGGAACGCCACCGCGCCAAGGCCATCTGCCAGTTCTGCGATACCGACTTCGTCGGCACCGGCCCGGACGGCGGCAAGTTCAAGACCGCCGAGCAACTGGCCGAGCGCATCGCCAGCGCATGGCCGGCCGGCGCCGGCGGCACGCCGTTCGTGGTCTGTACCGGCGGCGAGCCGCTGTTGCAGCTGGATGCGCCGCTGATCGACGCGCTGCACGCGCGCGGCTTCGAAATCGCGGTGGAAACCAACGGCACCGTGGCCGCCCCGCCCGGTATCGACTGGCTGTGCGTCAGCCCCAAGGCCGGCGCGCCGCTGCTGCAGACCTCCGGCCACGAGCTGAAGCTGGTCTATCCGCAGCCGACGCTGATGCCGGAGAGCGTAGCCGGGCTCGCCTTTCAGAACTTCTACCTGCAGCCGATGGACGGCCCCGACGTCGCCGCCAACACCCGCGCCGCCATCGCCTATTGCATGGCACAGCCGCAATGGCGGCTGTCAGTGCAGACCCACAAGGTGCTGAACATTCGTTGAGGACGGGATTGCGCATGCAAAAAAGCCGGATGTTCCGGCTTTTTCCTTGTCGGCTCGCCCCGCTTGATCTTTTTTTCGTGTATCCCTGTAATGAATGCCCGCCTGAGCTGACCAATCAACAGCCCCGTCGCAACCGCCCGGCAGTATCCTGTAAGAAACGCCACGGCGGCACGACCAACGCTCAAGTCCGACCACCGGCCGGATCGCCTACCCCACCCATCACTTAGGAGAAACACCATGACTGCATCCCGTGCCCTGATCGCCTCCGCCCTCGGCGCTGTCGTCGCCATGGGCGCCATCGCCCCCGCCATGGCCGCCGAGAAGGAAAAATGCTTCGGCGTCGCCAAGGCCGGCAAGAACGACTGCGCCTCGGTGGTGGGCACCCACTCCTGCGCCGGCCAGGCCAAGGTCGACAACGACCCGAACGACTGGAAATTCGTCGCCAAGGGCAGCTGCGACAAGATGGGCGGCAGCCTGCAGCCGGGCAAGAAGTAAGCCTCCCCCTCCCGAAAGCCCGCCATGACCCAGACCCGACTCCCCTGCCGCGCCGGCATCGGCCTGCGCTCCCCGCACTACCAGCAGGTGCTGCAGCAGCAACCCGAGCTGGGCTGGGTCGAGGTGCACAGCGAGAATTTCTTCGACGGCGGCCAGCCGCTCGCCATGCTGCACCGCGTGGCCGAACGCTACCCGCTGTCGCTGCACGGCGTCGGCCTCGGGCTGGGCTCGCCGCAACGCCCCGAAGCCGGGCACCTGGCCTCGCTGAAGCGGCTGGTCGACGCGCTCGACCCGGCGGCGGTGTCGGAGCACCTGTGCCTCAACCACTCGGCCACGCGTTTCGTCAACGACCTGTTGCCGCTGCCCTACACCCGCGATGCGCTGGACGCCGTCAGCGCCCACGTCGCCGAGACCCAGGACGCGCTGCGCCGCCCTATCCTGCTGGAAAACCTGTCGAGCTACGTCGAATACCCCGGCAACGAGATGCACGAGGGCGAGTTCCTGGCCGAACTGGTCAAGCGCACCGGCTGCGGCATCCTGCTCGATCTCAACAACCTCTACGTCAACCAGGTCAACCTCGGCACCGATGTGGACGCGGTGATCGCCGCGCTGCCGCCCGACGCCATCGGCGAAATCCACCTCGCCGGCTACTCGGAGCGCGACGGCTTGCTGGTCGACACCCACAGCCAGCCGGTCTACGCAGCGGTGTGGCAGCTCTACCGCGCCACTGTGGCGCGGCTCGGCCCGCGCCCGACGCTGATCGAATGGGACATCGACATCCCGCCGCTCGACGTGCTGTGCGGCGAGGCCGCCAAAGCCCAAGCCATCCTGCAGGAGCGACACCATGACCTCGTGGACTGACTGGTCGAGCGCGCTGCTCGAGGCCATCGCCGACCCCGAGCGGCACGCCCCTTCGGCCAACCTTGGCCTGTCCGCGGCCGGGCTCGCGGTGTACCGCAACAACTACCGCGTCGGGCTGATCGACACGCTGGCCTACGCCTACCCGGTGCTGGGCCAACTGGTCGGCGAGGAATTCTTCCGCGCGCTGGCGCGCGAGTACGTCAAGCATCACGCCTCGCACTCCGGCAACCTGCACCGCTACGGCGCCGCTCTGGGCGATTTCCTCGACAGCTTCGAGCACGTCCGGCATCTGCCCTACCTGGCCGACGTGGCGCGGCTGGAGTGGCGGGTGCACCGCAGCTACTACGCCGCCGACAGCACCACGCCCGACCTCGCCGTGCTGGCCACGCTGGAGCCGGAGCGCTGGGGCGAACTGCGTTTCGAGCTGGCCGACAACGTCGCCGTCGTCGCCTCGTCCTGGCCCATCGCCACCCTCTGGCTGGCACACCAGCCCGACAGCGGCGTGCCCCTGCCCGAGCGCCTCGGCGACAGCGCCGAAACCGCGCTGGTGACGCGTTCGGCCGGCACGGTCAGCGTCGAGCGCCTGGATTCGGCCCCGGCAGCCTTCCTGCTGGCGCTGCAGCAGGGCGTCACGCTGGAAGCCGCCACCGACGCGGCACTGCGACTAGACCCGTCGTTCGATCTGCAAGCCCTGCTCGGCCAGCTGCTGCAACGTAATCTGCTGTCCTCCATCACGCTGCCTGCGGGAGAGCTGCCATGAAAACCCTGATCCAGCGCGTCGAGCAGCTGGCATCTCCGCTGCTCCGCCTCGCCGACGGCCTGCGGCCGCTGGTGCTGCTGTTCCTGCGGCTGTGGGTCGCCAACGTGTTCTTTTCCTCCGGCCTGACCAAGATCGCCGACTGGGATACCACCCTGCTGCTGTTCACCGAGGAATACCACGTGCCGCTGCTGCCCCCGGCCGTGGCGGCGGTGATGGGCACCTTCGGCGAATTGGTATTCTCGTCGCTGCTGGCCATCGGCCTTACCGGGCGCTTCGCCGCCGCCGGCCTGTTCGTGGTCAACCTGACCGCAGTCATCAGCTACCCCGGCCTGACCGAGACCACGCGCCAGTTCCATTACTATTGGGGCATGCTGCTGGCCGTCATCGCCTGCAGCGGCCCCGGCCTGCTGTCGCTCGACCGGCTGCTGTCGTGGTGGAGCCGGCCGCCACAGGACGACTGATCCCCCTTCGCCCAGAAAGCGCCTCCCCTGTCGGCGGTGTTGCCCCGACAGCGTACGCATCGCCGCTTTCCCGGCGAGCTGCGACCACGCCCTGGCGTTCTCGGGCCAATGCTTTTTGGAATGCGCCGAACGCGTGGCATAATCGAAGATTCGCTTGCAACCGATCCTCGAACCATGTCGTCTTCGCCCTACACCCTCGTCCTTCAGGCCCCGCTCCTCTCCGCCAGCCCGCTCGCCGCCGTCGCGGAACTGAGCGGCACCACCGACATCGAACGCGTTTCCGACAGCGTGGCCCGCCTGCACGGCGTCGATCCCGCCCGCCGTGCTGACATCGTCGCCTACTGCGAACAGCACGGCCTGGACGCCGCCTTCGTCCCGAGCGGGCGCCGCTTCGCCGATTTCGGCCTGGTGGTGTCGGACATGGACTCCACGCTGATCACCATCGAGTGCATCGACGAGATCGCCGACATGGTGGGGGTCAAGCACCAGGTGGCGGAAGTCACCGAGCGCTCGATGCGCGGCGAACTCGACTTCACCGCCTCGCTCAAGGAACGCGTGGCGCTGCTGGCCGGGCTGGAAGAAAGCGCGCTGGAAACGGTGTATCGTGAAAGGGTCAGGCTGACCCCGGGCGCCGACACCCTGCTCGCCGCCTGCAAGGCCAACGGCGTGCGCTTCATGCTGGTCTCGGGCGGCTTCACCTTCTTCACCGAGCGCCTGAAAGCCGAGCTGGGACTCGACTACGCCTTCGCCAACGTGCTGGAAGTGGCCGACGGCAAGCTCACCGGCCGCGTCAAGGGCGACATCGTCGATGCCAACGCCAAGGCGCGACTGCTGATGGAGGTACGCCAAGAGCTGGGGCTGGCGCCGGATCAGGTCATCGCCATGGGCGACGGCGCCAACGACCTCAAAATGCTGGCCGAAGCCGGCCTCGGCGTGGCCTACAAGGCCAAGCCGGTGGTACGCGCCCAGGCCGACGTGGCGCTCAACCATGTCGGCCTGGAAGGAGTCGTCAACCTGTTCGCATGACCGAGCAAAGGGAGGAACACCGCATGAGCAGACTACCCACCCTGGCCACCGCCAGTTTCGATGCCGACCTCCCCTTGTCTTGCCAGCGCTTGGCCGACACCGCCTACCAGGGCCGGCTCGACCGCGAAACCCGGCTGGCGCTGCAATTGCTCGCCTCGCCGGGTGAAGTCCCCGACGACGCCGACCCGCTGTTGCTGCGGCTGGAAGCCAAGATCGACCTGACGCTGGAACTGGTGCTCGCCTCGCGCTACCCGGTACGCCCCGCCATCACCCCCTGCCGGCTCGGCCTCGACGCCATCGCCTGGCATTCCGAGCACGCCTATCCAGTCGGCGAACCGGTCTTGCTGACGCTCTACCCCAACAGCGACTCGGCCCTCATCCTGCGCCTAGCGGGCAGCATCGATGCCTGCGATCCCTCGCCCGATCAGCCCGGCTACCTGCTGCAAGCCGACATCCGCCCCTCCTTCGACAAAACCAGCCATCTGCAATGGGAAAAGTGGGTGTTCCGCCGCCACCGCCGCGCCATCCAGGAACGCTGATCCCCTTCCTCTGGCATTCGTCACCCCGCCTTGATTCAACATCAAAAAACAATTTAAAAATAACCGTCTATCTTTAAAAAAAGTTTACTCGGAACGCGCAATTCCCAACCAGGACGGAACGACTTATGATGATTACATCATTGCGTCGGAATGATTCATGCACCTCACCTTAACCACGGATGATCCGAAGCCCTCCTACGGCCGCCGGCTCAGCCGGGAGTGGCGCACGCTTCTGCTCGGCCTGCTGCTGTGCTGCCTGGCCCTGATCTGGCTCATGACCGCAGCCCTGTTTCACGCACGCTCGCGCTCCATCGAAGAGCATGCCCAAAACATGGCCCAGGCCCAGCTCAACCTGGCCAGCATCCAGTTCGAACAGCAGTTCACCTTGCTCCGGACCGCACTGCAGCAACGCGCGCTGGAGCGGGAGGCGAGTGCGCTGCCAGCGCCAATCGACAATCTCGACGAACTCTGGCTGATCCCGCCGCAAGGCGCGCCGCGCGCGCTGAGCGGCAGCTCCAACCGCCCCCCCCTCCACATTCAGGCCCTGGCACGGCGGCTCGTTTCCGACCCCGCCGATGGCGCTCCGTTCGTCCTCCTCCCGCC
>NZ_JBYSWM010000070.1:0-586 GCF_058781125.1 Pseudogulbenkiania sp. FW507-F1
TGTACGCCGTGATCGTGTTCGCGCTGGTCTGGCTGTTCCGCCGCGGCGAGCAGCGCTGGCTCGCCTTCCTCAAGCCGCAGGCGCATTGATTCGCCGTATTGGGAGAGATTGAAATGTACAAACTGACCGTGGACGACCTGCACAAGAAGTACGGCAACCACGAAGTGCTCAAGGGCGTGTCGCTCAAGGCCAAGGCCGGCGACGTGATCAGCATCATCGGATCGAGCGGTTCGGGCAAGAGCACCTTCCTGCGCTGCATCAACTTCCTCGAGCAGCCCTGCGCCGGCGCCATCACGCTCAACGGCGAGGCGATCCGCACCGCGCCGGACAAGACCGGGGCGCTGCGCGTGAGCGACGCCAGGCAGCTGCAGCAGATGCGCACCAAGCTCGCCATGGTGTTCCAGCACTTCAACCTGTGGGGCCACATGACGGTGCTGGAGAACATCATCGAGGCGCCGATGCACGTGCTCGGGGTGAGCCGCGCCGAGGCCGAGGCACGAGCGCGCAAGTACCTGGCCAAGGTCGGGCTGCCGGAGAGCGTAGAGGGCAAGTACCCGTCGCACATGTCGGGCGGGCAGCAGCAGCG
>NZ_JBYSWM010000013.1:0-27939 GCF_058781125.1 Pseudogulbenkiania sp. FW507-F1
AGACTGACAGGTAAAGGCTCATTCAAGAATATGTGATCTTTTACTCCATATATCAGCCGGAAGGGCCAGTGTTTTTTGATCAATCGAGCAACCACGGGGAGCAAGGCCCCAATCGGCTACTTCAGAATGAAAAACTCCACCAGAACATTCTTGAAGATGAAGCCACCGACCCCCAGCCCCAGCACCAGGAACAGCACCGCCGTGCCGAACTTGCCGGCGCCCGACTTTTTGCCCAGATCCCAGATGATGAATCCGATGAACACCACGAGACCGGTCAGACACACGGCCAGCGAGATATTGGTGAACTGCTCTTCGCTCATTGCAAGTCCCTGATTTGTTTAGCCCCGCCATTATACGGAGCCGATAAAAAAACCGCACCACCCGGGTGCGGTTTTTGTTGCATCATGCCACGATTACTTGTTGTACAGCTTGGCGGCAATGCGCATGCGCAGCGAATTGAGGCGGATGAAGCCGGCGGCATCGGCGTGGTTGTAGGCACCGAAGTCTTCATCGAAGGTCGCGATGTTCGGGTCGAACAGCGAATCGGTCTTCGAATCGCGACCCACTACGATCACGTTGCCCTTGTACAGCTTGAGGCGTACCCAGCCGTTCACGGTGGCCTGCGACGCGTCGATCATGTTCTGCATCATCTTGCGTTCCGGCGCCCACCAGTAGCCGTTGTAGATCAGGCTGGCGTACTTGGCGATCAGCTCGTCCTTGAGGTGCGCCACTTCGCGGTCAAGCGTGATCGATTCGATGGCGCGGTGCGCCTTCATCATGATGGTGCCGCCCGGGGTTTCGTAGCAGCCGCGCGACTTCATGCCGACGTAGCGGTTTTCCACGATGTCGAGACGGCCGATACCATGCTTGCCACCGAGGCGGTTCAGTTCGGTCAGCACCTGGGCCGGGCTCAGCGCCACACCGTTGATGGCGACGATGTCACCGTTCTTGTATTCGAGTTCGACGTATTCGGCCTGGTCCGGGGCATTTTCCGGCGACACGGTCCACAGCCACATGTCTTCTTCCGGCTCGGCGGCCGGGTTTTCCAGCACGGTGCCTTCGTAGGAGATGTGCAGCAGGTTGGCATCCATCGAGTACGGGCTGCCGCCGCTCTTCTTCTTGGTGATGTCGATGCCGTTTTTCTCGGCATAAGCGAGCAGCTTCTCGCGCGACAGCAGGTCCCACTCGCGCCACGGGGCGATCACTTTGACGTCCGGCTTCAGGGCGTAGTAGCCCAGCTCGAAACGCACCTGGTCGTTGCCCTTGCCGGTGGCGCCATGCGATACCGCGTCGGCACCGGTCTGGTTGGCGATCTCGATCTGGCGCTTGGCGATCAGCGGACGGGCGATCGACGTGCCCAGCAGGTACTCGCCTTCGTAGATGGCGTTGGCACGGAACATCGGGAACACGAAATCGCGCACGAATTCTTCACGCAGGTCGTCGATGAAGATGTTTTCCTGCTTGATGCCGAGCGCCACGGCTTTCTTGCGCGCCGGTTCCACTTCCTCACCTTGGCCGATGTCGGCGGTGAAGGTGACGACCTCACACTGATAGGTATCTTGCAGCCATTTGAGGATAACGGAGGTATCCAGGCCGCCGGAATAGGCCAGCACTACTTTTTTAATGTCAGACATTACGTTTTCTTTCGGCGAAATGTTCGGAGTTCCCTTGCAGGAATGTAGGCCTATTTCAGCAGGCGAGCGAGCCGGAGCAGATCGAGCGCCGCCGGAGCAAGGGAACCCTCAATGTACTCAGAGCACATGAGGATTCCGCATCGCTGCGCGAATTAAAAATTCGCCCGCAGTCCGCCGGCACTCTAAGGTGCGAAGGCTCAGCCGCCTGATGAAACAGGCTCTTCAGTCGTCTACACGACCCAGCAGGAGATATTCTATTAGGGCTTTCTGCCCGTGCATACGGTTTTCCGCCTCATCCCACACCACGCTTTGCGGACCGTCGATCACGTCGGCGGCCACCTCTTCACCGCGGTGCGCCGGCAGACAGTGCATGAACAGGGCATCCGGCTTGGCGTGCTTCATCAGATCGGCTGTGATCTGATAGTTGCGGAACGCTTCCATGCGCGCCACGGACTCCGCTTCGAAGCCCATGCTGGTAAACACGTCGGTGGTCACCAGATCGGCGCCTGCCACGGCGTGCTCGGCACTATGGCTGGGCTCGAAATGCTCTGGGCCGTAATGCTGGCTGTCGAGAGCCTTCAGCTCGTAGCCCACCGGGGTCGCCACCTTGAGCTTGAAATCGAGCAGCTTGGCGGCCTGCAGCCAAGTGCGGCACATATTGTTGCCGTCGCCCACCCAGGCCACGGTCTTGCCCTTGATCGAACCACGATGCTCGATAAAGGTCAGGATGTCGGCCAGAATCTGGCACGGGTGATACTCGTTGGTCAGCCCGTTAATCACCGGCACGCGCGAATTGGCGGCCAGACGCTCGACATTGGATTGCTCGAAGGTGCGGATCATGATGATATCGCTCATGCGCGACAACACCCGCGCCGTATCCTCGATCGGCTCGCCGCGCCCCAGCTGCGACGTGTTGGCATCGAGGAACATGGCGTGGCCGCCCAGCTGGGACATGCCGGCTTCGAACGACACCCGGGTGCGGGTGGAGTTCTTCTCGAACACCATCGACATCACCTTGCCTACCAGCGGACGGTACAGCTCTCCGGAGCCATGTCGTCGCTTCAGTACCTGGGCACGCTGGAAGAGGTACTGGTAGTCATCGCGGTTCAGGTCACTGAATTGCAGGTAATGTCTTACTTGCGTCATGGTCACAATCCAAAATAAATGGCCGCCGGGCCCGGAAGTCTCGCGCGGCGGCACGTACTACACGCTGGTTGCAAAATTATCGGTACATCAGGATGTCGCAAAATGTGGCCAATCGGCCGAAAACTTACACAAATGCGACAAACCTTATATTTATCGGAAATCGGCCGGACTGGCAAGCAATCAACTGAACAATATTCTGCTCGGCAATTGCAAAAACTCTACCGAACTGAGAACCCGCACCACGTAATCACCAGAATTACCTGCCAAGCCGTGCATTTCTATGGTTTTTTGTGCTTTTTGCAGGCGCGCCAGGTAGGACAGGATGCTCTCGTCGATCACCTGGCCCGGCACCAACACCGGAATCCCCGGCGGATAGGGAACGATCTGGTCGCAGCACACCCGCCCTACCAGCTCGCCATTCGGTCGCCCCTCATCATCCAATAAGGGTAGACGTTCCCCTTCTTCATAAAAGGCATCGCGTGGCAGGCACGCCAGCCGGCTGAAATGGGGAATCTCCGGCATACGCCGCGGCGTATGCCGCGGTCGCTTTTCCTTGGCCAGCCGCAGCATGGCATCGTGCAGCCGCGATACCTTGCTGCGCGTGGTGCCGATGGTCAGCAACAACGTAACCGTGCTGAATGTCGACTTCTCCACCTGGATGTTGTAGCGCTCGAACAAGGCCTGCTGCAATTCATCCGCACTGAATCCGGAGCCGGTGATATCGATCGTGAGCTTGGTGGGATCAAGCCGGATACCATCCTCCCGTACCTCCTCCGGCAGCAGATCCTCCAATTCCAACACGCGAAATACGCCGGTCGAATCGATCTTCTGCCGCAACTCCTGGGCCAGCCTCAACGTACGCTCCAGCAACCGATACCCCTCCATCACCGCCTGCTTGCGCGCCACGTCGAGGCTGGCAATCAGGTTGTACTGGGGGCTGGTCGAGGCGTGCATATTGAAATTTTCTCGAAACAGATGCTCGTCGAAGTTGGGGTCGTTGACGTGAATCATGCCCGCCTGCGAAAAGGCCGACAGCACCTTGTGGGTGCTTTGCGTGACATAATCCGCCCCCGCCTCCAGCGCGGTGGGCCGAAGCTGCGGATGGAAGCGGGCAAAGCCATACCACGCCTCGTCCACGACTACCTTTATACCCCTGGCGTGAGCCGCCTCGACGATCGGTTCGAGATCGTAGCGCAGCCCGTCGTAAGTGCACGAGGTCAGGATCAACACCCGCGCCTCCGGGTGCGCCCGGACGGCGGCGAACAGGGTGGCTTTCGACACCGGCCCGAAAATGCCGTACTTGGGATTAATAGAGGAATCGAGATAGACCGGGCGGGCGCCAGACAGGATCACGCCGTGATGCACCGACTTGTGGCAATTGCGATCCAGCAGCAGCGTCGCGCCCGGCGTCAACAACGTCTGGAAAATGACCTTGTTGGAGGTCGATGTGCCATTGGTGGCGAAATAGGTCTTGCGCGCGCCGAACGCCTTGGCGGCCAGCGCCTGCGACTCGGCGATCACTCCGGTCGGATGCAGCAGCGAATCGAGCATGGGCACCGACACCGACAGATCGGCCCGCAGCATGTTCTCGCCGACGAATTCGTAGAAATCACCCACCCATGGGCTGCCTTTCAGCGAGTCCCCCCCGGAATGCCCCGGCGTATGCCAGGAATCCTTGGCCATCCCTACATACTGCTTCAATCTGTCGTAGAACGGCGTAGCCGATTTCTCGGCCAACTCGGCCGTCAGAATCCGGAACCAACCGCTGAAGTCGAGTTCATCCCGGTAAAAATAGCCATCCACGGCATGACTGGCCATCTCCTCGACCAGCAGTTTCTGGTCATCGTCCACCAGCAGGATGTACAGCGACAATTCGGGACGGAAGGCGACGATCCGGTTCGCCAACTGCACCGCCGGCTGGGCAAGACCTTCCTGACCCAGCTGTTTGTCGACCAGGACGATCTGGATATCCCCGTCGGCCGCCACCCTCTCCATGGCTTCGCCCAGCCGGGCCGCTCCCAGAAAGCTAAGACCGAAGGGATTCTCCAGCTGCACCGCCACCGCCCCCAGCCCCGCCAGCACTTCCCCTTGCCATTTGGCATCGTCGCTCACCACCAGCACTCGGCTCACGGGTGTCATTTACCCCTCCTCCCGACTCAACGCGATGATGCTGACCCATGTCAGTACGACATTCTGTTCACATGCTAGTTTTGCCCTCATCCTAGCTCGCAGACAGTGGTGCGTCATTGATGCGGGCGCACAATCCCCCCTTCGGGTAAAATCTGCCCCATGCTGACCGATGCCGAAAAAGACGCCATTCGCGACCACTACCGCGCCATTGCCGACAACCTGCCGGGGTTCCGCCCGCGCAATGCCCAACGCCGTATGTTGGCCGAAATCGCCAACGCCTTCTCGCGCAGCAAGAACAAGGAAGGCGATGAGCTGCCCGAGCGCGAGGGGGAAAGCATCATCGTGGTGGAAGGCCCCACCGGTGTCGGCAAGAGCCTAGCTTACCTGCTGGCCGGCGGCGTCATGGCGCGCGCGCGCGGCAAGAAGCTGGTGGTCACCAGCGCCACCGTCGCGCTGCAGGAACAACTCGTCAACCGGGACCTGCCCTTCGTGGTGGACAACAGCGGGCTGCCGCTCACCTTTGCCCTGGCCAAGGGGCGCGGGCGCTATCTTTGCCCACACCGCCTCTATCAACTGACGGCAAACTCGGCACAAGGCCAATTGCTGGCGCCGGAGCCGGAGTTGGCACTCTGGGACCGCAAGCCGCAGGCTGAGGAGCTGGAAACCCTGCGCCAGATGGCCGATGAATTCTATTACCGGCGCTGGAACGGTGATCGCGATACTTGGCAAGAGGTAGTCGAAGACGGCCTATGGAGCCGCGTCACCAATGACCGGCACAGCTGCCTCAAGGCTGCGTGCCCCAACCGTCCCGAATGTCCGTTTTATCTCGCCCGCGAAACCCTGGAAACGGTGGATGTCGTGGTCGCCAACCATGACCTGATGCTGGCCGATGTTGCCATGGGCGGCGGGGTTATCCTTCCGGCACCCGATGACAGCTTCTACTGCATCGATGAGGCGCACCACCTGGCCAAGAAGGCAGTCAACCAGTTCTCCGCCGAGCACTCGCTGGCACAGGCCATGTTCTGGCTCGAGAAAGTTGCCGCCGTCGCCACCCGCGTCGATAGCCTGACCAACAAGGGCGAACTGGCGGGTAATGCAATCGAAGCCGCCGGCGCCTGCATGGAGACGCTAACCGAATGGTTGTGGCTGCTGGAAGGCGAAGAAGCGCTGGCTGCCAGCAGCGACAACCTGGAACCGACCTGGCTGATCGACGACGGCATCCTCCCCGAGCGCTTCGCCGTGCCCGCCGCCAACCTCGCCATGTCGGCACGGATGGTCTACAAGCACCTGACGTCGATGAACGACGCGCTGGCCGACGCACGCAAGGACAAAAGCAGCGAGACTTCGCTGGTCGACAAGCTCAGCAGCGACCTGGGCTTTCTGATCGGCCGCTCAGAACAGCTGATGGCGGTGTGGGATCTGTTCGAGAAGGCCCCCGACGAGAACGCACCGCCGATCGCCAAGTGGATCACCCGGCGCACCGAAGGCAAGGGCGACTACCTGTTCAGCGCCTCGCCGGTCAGTGCCGCCGCGAGCCTCGCCGGCACTCTATGGCGCCGCGCCGCCGGCGCCCTGTTGACCTCGGCCACGCTGCGCTCGCTGGGCGAATTCGACCTGCTGCTGTCGCAAACTGGCCTCAAATGGCTGCCCGATGTCAGCTGCGTCGCCCTCGACTCGCCATTCAGTTTCCAGGAACAAGGGGAGTTGTACCTCCCCCCCATGGTAGCCTCCCCCAAGGACCCTGCCGCTCATACCCGGGAGATCGTCGAATGGCTGCCGCGACTGATCGACGTCACCGAACCACTCGGCTCGCTGGTGCTATTCTCGTCACGCAAGCAGATGCAGGAAGTCGCGGCCGCCGTACCGGCAGGACTGCGCGAACGGCTGCTGATCCAGGGCGAACTGCCCAAGAGCCGGCTTTTGGTGCAGCACCATGAACGCCTCAAGCAAGGTGAAGCGAGCGTCATTTTCGGCCTTGATTCATTTTCGGAAGGACTAGACCTGCCCGGCGAGAGTTGCGTACACGTGATCATCGCCAAGCTGCCCTTCGCCATGCCGGATGACCCGGTCGGCCGCACACTGTCGCGCTGGATCGAGAAGCGTGGCGGCAACCCGTTCATCGAGATCACCGTGCCGGAAGCATCGATCAAGCTGATCCAGGCTGTCGGCCGGCTGATTCGCACCGAACAGGACTACGGCCGGGTCACCATCCTTGATAACCGGCTGATGCGCCAGAGCTATGGCAAGAAGCTGTTGGCCTCATTGCCCCCGTTCAAGCGCATCTAGTTTTGGGGTAGAATGCGGGCAAACCCTCGAGTGCACACCCCGGCAAAATGGGTAAAACACCAATAGCACCATCGGCCGGGATTCGAGAGACTACACAGAACAAGTACTCCTCCGGTCCATCACTATGATCTGTAACCCATATGAAATCGTCATTCAGGGTCTCACCTCTGAAGGACGCACCTTCCGCCCAAGCGACTGGGCCGAACGCCTCTCCGGCATCCTGGCCTCCTTTGGCGACAATCAGAAACTGGCCTACCACGCGTATGTGCGCCCGATGTTGCTCGAAGGAGTACGCTGCGTGGCCGTCGACAAGAAGCTGGAAAAAATCGACCCCGCCGTATTTCAGTTCCTGCTGGATTTCGCCAAAGACAATGATTTACGTGTCGTCGATTGCCGCACCCTGATCGACGAGGTCTACCCCAACAAATTTCTCGCCTGACCCCTCTGCAAAACTCGATCATTCCGGTCAACACCACAGCATTCGCCAAAATCAGCTTCGGGCTTTCCCAGTGGCCAGAAGCTGCTTTTGGGCCCTTCTCCCCTGCCCTTCGCTTACAACCACCACTCCGAGCCGATGCCCATCAGGGCAAGCGCCGACCTTGCCTTCATTCATTGCCTGTTGCACAAAACGTACATGTGCACAAATACGACACTATTTTGCAACAAACAGACAAAAAAACAACACTTTGAGCGGCCAGTTAAAACAATCCGTCACAATTTCACCACACACATCGGTAGCGATACCCCCGCAAAACCACAGAAGAAAACCTATTGACGTTGGCATTTTATGCCGCAAATTTTCTGTTTTATTGGCATACCACCACACTTAACCCTCATCCCTTACCAAGCCCGGCGCATATGACAGAAACAAGGAATTCGTCAACTGGCGTTTTACCCTACTTCAGATCAAGACACGAAAGCGGCATTGTTTGTTACAAATACACGGCGGCGAAAACCATATGAGTTTTCCTTGGTTATCCCGGTACGGGGGCCACCGTAATAATAAAAAGCTGATCATTTGCTTACTTCCACCAGCAGTACCCATAAGAAAGGTCATTGCCAAATGAAACAACTGTTTGCCAACAAACAAATCATGATCGCCGCCGTCGTTGCCGGCGCGTTTGCCGCCCCGGCCATGGCCGATGTAACCATCTACGGCTTTGTGAGCGCCGGTGTAGAATCCGTTAAGGCCACCGGCAACGGTGATTCGTCCAAGGATTACAAGTCCCGCACCCGCGTTTCCGATGAAAACTCCCGCATCGGCTTCAAGGGCAACGAAGATCTGGGTAATGGCCTGAAAGCGATCTGGCAGGTTGAAAGCAGCCTGAAAAACTTCGAACAAGGCGGCACCAACGACAAGGGCGAAACCGCAACCTTCGCTACCCGCAACAGCTTTGTTGGCCTGGAAAATGCAAACTTCGGCAAAGTGCTGCTTGGTCAGAATGACACCGCCTACAAGGCACTGACCGATATTGGCATCAACGCCATGGCCAACACCACGGCAGATACCCAAGGTGCGACCGCCATCTTCAGCCGCGGCGAAACCCGCCTGAAGAACTCGGTTCACTACTTCTCGCCGAAGATGGCCGGTTTCGAGCTGGGCGCCTCTTACGGTGTGGATGAAATCCGCACCTACGTAGACCCGGCAACCGGCACTGAGACCCGAGCTACTGACCAGCAAAATAACTACCGCCTGTCGTTGGCCGGTAAATACACTTGGGACGCATTGACGGTAGCACTTGGCTATGATCGCCAAGGCAGCAAAATGGCCAGCGCCAGCAGCAACGACCTAAACAACACCCAGTACTACAAACTGGTTGCCAGCTACATGTTCCCGACCGGCACCATGATTGGCGCTGGCGTCGAGCAGGCACGCAACGACTATATTTCGGGCAACGACACCAAACAGATCGACTGGACTGTAGCCCTTTCTCAGAGTTTTGGTGCCACTACTGTCAAGCTGTCGTACAGCGAACTGGGCAAGCTGAAAGATGCACGCACCGGCGCAGAAGACGACTACAAGGCGAAGCAGTGGGTACTGGGCGCAACGTATGACCTGTCCAAGCGCACTCAACTGCTGGCCTACGCCACCAAGATCACCAACAACAGCAGAGCCGCCGTCAACCTGCAGAACAACCCGGTTTACGACAGCAACCTTGGCAAGTCCACTGCCGCCCTTACCGCCGGCAACGACCCGCAAGCTTTCGGTATTGGCATGAAGCACAGCTTCTAAGCGCTGTTAGCTTCTTAAGAGTCAGTTTTTACGGGCGCCTGAGGGTGCCCGTTTTTTATGGTATTTGCTACTATTAGCCTTTGAACCCACCGACGCAGCAGAAGCATGTCCATCACGCTCAAAACCCCGGAAGACATCGAAAAAATGCGCATCGCTGGCCGCCTGGCCTCCGAAGTGCTCGACTACATCACCCCTTACATCAAACCCGGCGTAACCACCGAAGAGCTGGACAAGCTCTGCCATGATTACATGGTCAACGTGCAAGGCACCATTCCGGCCCCGCTGAACTACGCACCGGACGGCCACAACCCCTATCCCAAGTCGGTGTGCACCTCGGTCAACCATGTCATCTGCCATGGCATCCCCAACGACAAGCCGCTCAAGAATGGGGACATGCTCAATATCGACGTCACCGTGATCAAGGATGGCTATCACGGCGACACCAGCCGTATGTTCTATGTCGGTGAAGTCAGCCCGCATGCGCGCCGCCTCGCCAAGGTCACCTACGAATGCATGTGGCTAGGCATCGACAAGGTCAAACCGGGCGCCAAGCTGGGCGACATCGGCTACGTCATCCAGCGCCACGCCGAAGCCGCCGGCTACAGCGTGGTACAGGAATTCTGCGGCCACGGCATTGGCAAGAAATTCCACGAAGAACCGCAGGTGCTCCACTACGGACGCCCCGGCACCGGCCTGGAGCTGAAGGCCGGCATGATCTTCACCATCGAGCCGATGATCAACCAGGGCAAGCGCCATCTGCGCCTGCTGGGCGACGGTTGGACCGTCGTCACCAAGGACCGCAGCCTGTCGGCCCAGTGGGAGCACACCATTCTGGTGACCGAGACCGGCTACGAGGTGCTCACCCAGTCGGACGGCACGCCGCCCAAGCCGGTATTCAAGTAAGCCCGGGCCGCCGCCTGGGTGACATACAACGGGTGCCGATCCGCAAAAACAAAGCCTCCGGGGATTGACCACGGAGGTTTTGTTTTTCCTGCCTGTCAAATCTTCGGGCGACTTGCTTCCAGCCGGACGCGTTCAATCACGCAACTCGCGCCCGGTCAGGCGTAGGAACACGTCCTCCAGATTGGCCGGCCGCAGCACGTAGCGCAAACCACTCTCGCCCAGCGCCGCCAGTAGCGTCTCCATGCCCTGCCCATAGAAAAAGGCCGTTTCGCCGCTGAGCTCCATCCGCACGCCATCCGCCGATGTCTGCCTGGCCCAGTCGATGGCGCCATCGCCAAACACCTCGACCACATCGGCCTCGATCAGCGACTGAATCAGCTCGCGCGGCGAGCCTTCCGCCATCAGCCGCCCGTGGTCCATCACCGACAAACGCGTCGCCAGGCGCTCGGCCTCTTCCATGAAGTGCGTCGTCAGCACCAGGGTCTTGCCCGCCCGCGTCAGTTGCCGCAGCCGGCCCCAGATCAGATGGCGCGCCTGGGGATCGAGACCGGTGGTGGGCTCGTCGAGAAAGATGATATCGGGATCGTTGACCAGAGCACGGGCCAGCGTCAGGCGGCGCTTCATGCCGCCGGACAGCTCCCCTACCTTGGCTTCGGCACGACCGGCCAGGCCGGCGAAGTCGAGCAGGTAGGGCACGCGCTCGCGTAGATCGGCGGGACGCAGGCCGAAATAGCGCCCCCAGACCAGCAGGTTTTCGGCCACGGTGAAGTCCGGGTCGAGGTTGTCGAACTGCGGCACGACACCGACCCGGCTGCGCGCTTCCCGCGCCCGTGCCGGTATGGGTTCGCCGCACAGCATGATCTCGCCGGCATCGGGCAATACCAGACCAAGCGCCAGTTTCATGGTCGTGGTCTTGCCGGCACCGTTGGGACCGAGCAGGCCGTAGCACTCGCCGCGCCGCACCTCGAAACTGATGCCGTCCACCGCATTACGCTCGCCGTAGCGTTTGACCAGCCCGCTCACCCTGAGCATGTCATCCCCCTGTTGCCGGCAACTTTTTCCTACACTAGAAACGCTTCGGCCAACCCGCAAGGTTGGCCGAAGACGGACTCGTTACCAGCAGCGCTGGATCCATTTTCCGAGCGGCACCAGCTTGCCGTGGAAGAAGTGCCCGGTACCCGGGAACACCGTCACCGGCAGCCCCTGCGGCCTGGCCCAGTCGAGCACCGCCGACAGCGGGATCACCTCGTCCTCTTCGCCATGCACCACCAGCGTGTTGGCCGGCACTTCGGGGGTCGGAATGGCGTACTTACCGACCGCCACCCCCATCAACAGCAGCTGATCCGCCTCGATGCGTTCGCGTACGCGGGCAGCGACGAAACCGCCGAAGGAGAAGCCCGCCAGCGCCAGCGACAGGTCACCCTGCTCGGCTCGCGCATGCTCGACCACGGCGACAACGTCATCCACTTCGCCCGTACCGTAATCGTGCACGCCCTCGCTGTTGCCCACCCCGCGCAGATTCGGGCAGTAGCAGGCGTAACCGAGCTGGGACAGCGCCTTCGCCGTGGTCTGCACCACCTTGTTGGTATTGGTGCCGCCCTGGGTGGGATTGGGATGGCAGATCACCGCGATGCCACGCGTCTCCCCGTGAGCGGCGATGTAGATGGTTTCGAGCGATCCGACCGGACCGCGGATGGAAATGACGGGAGGAACCTTCAGCATCAGATTTTCAGCCTTTCCACCACCTGGCCCTGCACCAGGTGACTGTCGATGATCTCGTCGAGATCGTCCTTGTCGACGAAGGTGTACCAGGTCTCCTGCGGATACACCACCATCACCGGACCGTCGTCGCAACGACCGAGGCACCCGGCCTTGTTCACGCGCACCTGCCCCTCTCCGGCCAGGCCCAGCGCCTTGACGCGGTCCTTCATGTAGCCCAGCAATGCCGGCGTACCGAAGTCGGCGCAACAGCCCTCGCCCTCGGCACGCTGGTTGCAGCAGATGAACACGTGCTTGTCGTAATAACTCATATCTCTCTCGTCTCGATAAAGGTTGGCCGAGGACCACGCTTCGGGCAACCTTGATGGATCAGGAATCGCTGTCTGCCCAGCCGGTGGCACCGACGGAGGCGGCGTTATCGAACTTGGCGTAGTGGCCGATAAAGGCCAGCCGCACCGCGCCGGTCGGGCCGTTACGATGCTTGCCGATGATGGCTTCGGCCAAGCCCTTCTGGTCCGAGTCCGGGTTGTAGTACTCGTCGCGGTACATGAAGATGATCAAGTCGGCATCCTGCTCGATGGCACCGGATTCACGCAGGTCGGACATCATTGGCCGCTTGTTAGGGCGTTGCTCCACCGCACGCGACAACTGCGACAGCGCGATCACCGGCACCTGCAGCTCCTTGGCCAGCCCCTTCAGGCCACGCGAAATCTCACCCAGCTCGGCGGTACGGTTGTCGCCGCGACCCGAGCCGGACATCAGCTGCAAATAGTCGATCACGATCAGGCCCAGCTTCCCACCGTGCTGACGCGCCAGGCGACGTGCGCGCGCGCGCAACTCCAGCGCGGTCAACGCCGCCGTCTCGTCGATGTACATCGGTGCGTCGGACAACTTGCCGATGGCGTAGGTCAGCTTCTGCCAGTCATCGTCGCCCAGCTTGCCGGTGCGCAGTATGTGCTGGTCGAGCCTGCCGACCGAGCCCAGCATACGCATCACCAGCTGCGAGCCGCCCATTTCCATCGAGAACACCGCCACCGGCAGATGCTGCTCCACCGCCACGTGCTCGGCGATGTTCATCGAGAAGGCGGTCTTGCCCATCGACGGACGACCGGCGACGATGATCAGGTCACCGGGCTGCAGGCCTGAGGTCTTGGCGTCCAGATCAATGAAGCCCGTCGGCACGCCAGTCACCTCGTCCGGGTTCTCGCGGCTGTACAGCATGTCGATGCGCTCGACCACCTCTTTCAGCAGGTTCGGCATCTCAAGGAAGCCCTGCTTCGACTTGGCGGTCGATTCGGCGATGTGGAACACCTTGCCTTCGGCCTCATCCAGCAGCTGGGCGGCGTCGCGCCCCATCGGCGCGTAGGCCGCCTCGGCGATCTCCGTGCCGACCTGCGCCAGCTGGCGCATGATCGAGCGCTCTCGCACGATCTCGGCGTAGCGGCGGATGTTGGCGGCGGACGGCGTGTTCTGCGCCAGCGTGGCGAGATAGGCCAACCCACCTACCGCCCCGCTCTCACCCGACTTGTCGAGACTCTCCAGCACCGTCACCACATCGGCCGGCCGCGAGTGTTCGACCAGTTTGGCAATATGCTTGTAGATCAGCCGGTGGTCGTGACGGTAGAAATCCGCTTCGCCCACCACGTCCGCGATCTTGTCCCAGGCGCTGTTATCGAGCAACAGACCACCCAGCACCGATTGTTCGGCCTCGATGGACTGGGGCGGGGTGCGCACCGCAGCGGTGGCGCTGTCAAAGTATTCAGTCGAGTCGGTCATGTACAACATCAAGTAAGACGACACCGCTTGAAAAGAGTGTCGTGGGGTGGGGTTCTGTCCTGTCTGACACCAGACGAACCGCGATTCTAACAGTTTTCGCCGGCGACGAAGCCGGATGACCAGGCCCACTGGAAGTTGTAGCCGCCGAGCCAGCCGGTCACATCCACCACCTCGCCGATGAAGAACAACCCCGGCACATCCTTGGCCATCATGGTCTTGGACGACAGGTCGCGCGTACTGACGCCGCCACGCGTCACCTCCGCCTTCTTGTAACCCTGGCTGCCGTTGGGGCGAACGCGCCAGTGGTGCAGCGTTTCCGCCAGCTGGCGGCGGCGCTTGCCGGGCAGGTCCTTCACACGCCCGCCAAAGCCCACGCCGTCCAGCCAGGCCTGGGCAAAGCGCTTCGGCCAACCGGCATCGGCCAGGGCATTCGCCAGCAGCTGGTCGCTGCCCTCACGCTCCGCCAGGAACGCCTCGGCGTCGAGTTCGGGCAGCAGATCGAGCACCAGCTCCTGACCCGGCGTCCAATAGGATGATGCCTGCAGGATGGCCGGCCCGGACAAGCCTTTGTGGGTGAACAATACGTTCTCCCGGAAGCGCGTCTTGCCACAGCCCGCCATCGCATCGAGCGAAACGCCGGCCAGCGGCGCAAAGCGCGCGGCATCGTCGGCATGAAAGGTCAGCGGCACCAGCGCCGGCACCCTCGGCGTCAGTGCCAGGCCGAACTGTTCGGCCAATTGGTAGCCGAAACCGGTCGCCCCAATCTGCGGAATCGACAGCCCGCCCGTCGCCACAACCAGCGAAGCCGACTCGAACACCCCGGCCGAGCTCTGCACCCGGAAGCGGTCCGAACGCTCCACCGCGCCCACCGTCACCCCCATGCGACGATCGACCCCGGCCTCGCGGCACAGGCCGTCCAGCATGTCTATAATTTGCTGGCTGGACTCGTCACAGAACAATTGGCCCAGCGTTTTCTCGTGGTAGCCGATGCCATGCCGCTCCACCAGGCGGATGAAATCCTGGGCGCTGAATTGTGACAGGGCCGAGCGGCAGAAGTGCGGATTCTCCGAGAGATAGCACTCGGGCCGGGCCTGGAGGTTGGTGAAGTTGCACCGCCCGCCGCCGGAAATACGGATTTTCTCCGCCAGCTTGGCCGCATGATCGAGCAACAGCACCGAACGGCCCCGCTGCCCGGCGGTAGCCGCACACATCAGCCCGGCGGCGCCGGCCCCGATGATGATTACGTCAAAATACGCCATGAAACCCTTTACTCTACCTTTTTAGTCGGCTATTGGCCGGCCCCGGCAATTCCAGTAAACTTGCCGCCATCATCGTGTCGGCCCGGAGCCGACATTCACCCCCACTTAGGAGATCAAGATGGAACACAAACTGCCGGAACTCCCGTACGCGCTGGACGCCCTCGCTCCGTACATTTCCAAGGAAACCCTGGAATACCACTACGGCAAACACCATCAGACCTACGTCACCAACCTGAACAACCTGATCAAGGGCACCGAGTTCGAGAACGCCAGCCTGGAAGAAATCGTCAAGAAATCGACCGGCGGCCTGTTCAACAATGCGGCTCAAGTCTGGAACCACACCTTCTACTGGTTCGGCCTGGCCCCGAATGCCGGTGGCGAACCGACCGGCGCCCTGGCTGACGCCATCAACGCCAAGTGGGGCTCGTTCGACGAGTTCAAGAAAGCCTTCAACGCCGTCGCTGCCGGCACCTTCGGCTCCGGCTGGGCCTGGCTGGTGAAGAGCCCGGATGGCTCGCTCGACCTGGTCTCCACCAGCAACGCCGCCACCCCGCTGACCACCGACAAAAAAGCGCTGCTGACCTGTGACGTATGGGAGCACGCCTACTACATCGACTACCGCAACAGCCGCCCGAACTACCTGGAAAGCTTCTGGAAGCTGGTGAACTGGAACTTCGTGGCACAGAACTTCGCCGCCTGATTCATTACAGGGTCGCCACAAAGGGCCTCAGGGCCCTTTTTTCATGCCCATCGAAACAACAAAACAAAACCGGCGCAACTCCGTTGCGCCGGCTATCCAACTATAACCGCCTCAACGGGCCGTTACTCGGCCGGCTGCTGGCTCAGCGTCACCTTGTACTTCTCGCGCAAGGCCTCCAGGTAGCTCGCCACCTGGGCATTCGCATTCATTTCACCGATCAGGCCGCTCAACTGGCTGCGCTCGGCCTGGCTAGGTGCCGGAGCGGGAATCACCTTGTCGACACGATACACCACGTAGTTGCCGCCATCCTGCTTGACGCCGGCAAACGCCGGTAGCTTGGTCGCGCTAGCCGCGAACACCGCCCGCACCTCGGGCAACGACAGCGCACCAAAGGAACGTCGTGACACCGTCTGGGCGGGCTCCCACGGCTGGCTGTCGATGTTCTTGCCCGCCTTCAGCTCGGTCAACAAGGCATCACCACGCTTCTCCGCCAGCTTGGCCCCCTCGCGCCGTACCAGCTCGGCCTTGATCACGTTCTGCACTTCCGCCAGCGTCTGCTGACGCTCTGGCTGGTGCTCGGCCACCCGCACCACCACCAGGGTGTTCTTGCCGAGGTCGACCGGCTCGCTGTTATGCTTGCCCTTGAGGACATCGTCGCTGAAAGCGGCTTCCAGCAACTTGGGGTTGTTCAGCACCGGGGTGCTGGCCGGCTTGCCGCGCACCAGCCAATCGGAATGCTGTGGGCTCAGCTTCAACTGATCACTGATCGCCTTGAGCGAATCGGCCTGCTGATAAGCCAACTCCCCCAGTTTCTCCGACGCGGCACGGAACTGTGCGGCCGCCTTCTGGCGTTTAAGACGCAGCTCGACCTCACCCTTGACCGCGGCAAAGACCGGCTGCTTGACCTCGTCCAGCTTCAGGATATGGAAGCCGAACTCCGTCTCCACCACTTCGCTGATCTGGCCCGGTTGCATGCGGAACGCAACGTCCTCGAACGGCTTTACCATCGCACCACGGCCGAAGAAGCCCAGATCCCCGCCGTTGGCGGCCGAGCCCGGATCCTGCGAGCGGGTCTTGGCCAACTCGGCAAACTTGGCCGGGTTGGCGCGCACCTCCTTCAGCAAGGCTTCAGCGGCGCTGCGCACCTTGGCCTTCTGCTCCGCCGTTGCCTTCGGCGGCACCGTCAGCAGAATATGCGATACGCGCCGCTCTTCGCTGCCGAAGTCAGCCTTATGTTCGTTGTAGTAGCTTTCGACTTCTTGATCGGTCACCGCCTGAGCCGCTGCCAGCGCATCCTGCGACAACACCACGTAATCCAGCTTGACCGCCTCAGGGGTGCGGAAGCGCTTCAGACTCGCGTCGTAAAACGCCTTCAAGGCGGCGTCATCGGTCTTGACCTCGGCGGCAAACGCCTCCGGCTTGAGCACCAGCGCCCGCACCTCGCGGCTTTCGCCCAAGACCCCCGCCATGCGATCGACCACGGCACGAGGCACAATCTGGCTACCCAACAGGCTGGTCAGCTGACCTTGCAGCAGGATGTCTCGCTTGACCAGTTCCTCGAAGGCCACCGACGACTGATAGCGCCCGGCCAGGAACTGCTTGTAGCGCTCGGCGCTGAAAGCCCCGTTTTCCTGCAAGGCAGGTATCGAGGCGATCGCCTTGCGCAGCTGGGCATCAGAAACGGTCAGGCCCGCCGCATGCGCATCGGCCAGCAGCAGTTGTTGGCGGATCAGGTTCTCCAGCACGGCCTGGCGGGTGGCAGCATCGGCCGGCTGGCCTTCCAGGGCACGGTCCAGATCCTGTTTGTGTATCTTCACATTCCCCACCTTGGCCAGATAGGGCTCATCCACTGCCGTGGTATAGCTACCCACACCAAAACCGACAAAGGTCAGCGCAATAGCGCCAAGAATGACTTTGATGACAAATTTATTGTTCTGGACAAACTCGAACATGGTGCGAAAGGCGGATGCCACCTCGGTAAAAAAAAAGGTGAACGGAAGTGTCGTTCACCTTTTTTGTCTGTTCTGGCGGAGCGGACGGGACTCGAACCCGCGACCCCCGGCGTGACAGGCCGGTATTCTAACCAACTGAACTACCGCTCCGAACTTTGGTGGGTGATGACGGAGTCGAACCGCCGACATTCTGCTTGTAAGGCAGACGCTCTACCAACTGAGCTAATCACCCCTTGAAACCTTGTCTTGGCGACAAGGTTTCAAATTATAGCGCGTCCTTCAGGGCTTTGCCAGCACGGAACTTCGGCGAACGGGCAGCCGGAATCGTGATGGAGTCACCGGTCTTCGGGTTACGGCCAGTGCGCTCAGCACGCTCACCAACATAGAAGGTGCCGAAACCAACCAGCGTAACGGTATCACCTTGTTTCAGCGCGCCAGTCACGGCGGCAATCATGCCGTCCAGAGCCTTGCTAGCAGCAGCCTTGGGAATATCAGCCTCAGCGGCGATAGCATCGATCAACTCAGACTTGTTCACGTAAGTCCCCTTTCGTCGTTCTTCGGTCTACGTAATTCGGATAAAAACCGTTTGCTTTATAACAAGCCCGAAATCCTTGTGTCAAGCGGCTTTCGGAGCATTCTGCCACTTTGGCGACGGCACTGGAAGCCCAGACGGCAAGGCATTTCGAGCATTTATACAAACGACTGCGTTATCAGTGTTTTACCACAGCCGGCACCACGGCACTTTCGACCCCTGCCGCCAGCGGCTCGGCCACATCGGTATCGGCAAGAGGCTCCGGCATCCGCTCCAGAGCCAGTGCCAAGACCTCATCAATCCACTTCACCGGATGGATTTCCAGCTTCTGCTTGATATTGGCGGGAATCTCGGCCAAGTCCTTGACGTTGCCCTTCGGGATGAGCACATGCTTGATCCCGCCGCGGTGAGCCGCGAGCAGCTTTTCCTTCAGGCCGCCAATCGGCAATACCTCGCCGCGCAGGGTGATTTCGCCCGTCATGGCCACATCGGCACGCACCGGGATACCCGTCAGCACCGATACCATCGCCGTCGTCATGGCAATGCCGGCACTCGGACCATCTTTCGGGGTCGCCCCTTCCGGCACGTGGATGTGCATGTCCTGCTTTTCATAAAAATCAGGCCGAATGCCAATGGCGCGCGCGCGGCTGCGTACCACGCTCATGGCAGCCGTGATCGACTCCTGCATCACCTCACCCAACTGGCCGGTGCGGATGATATTGCCCTTGCCCGGCAGCGCTACCGCCTCGACAGTCAGCAGCTCGCCGCCCACCTCGGTCCAGGCCAAACCCGTCACTTGGCCGACACGGTTTTCTTCCTCGGCGATGCCGTAATCGAAGCGGCGTACCCCCAGGTACTTCTCCAGCGTCTTGGCGCTGACCGTTACCCGTCCGGCTTTTTCCTTCAGAGACTGCGCCATCACGACCTTGCGGCAGATCTTGGCGATCTCCCGATCCAGGCTGCGCACACCGGCCTCGCGCGTGTAGTAGCGCACGATATCGCGCACCGCCGACTCCTGGATCACTGCCTCCTCGTCCTTCACGCCGTTGGCCTTCATCTGCTTCGGCACCAAGTACTTCAGCGCGATGTTGACCTTCTCGTCCTCGGTGTACCCGGACAGGCGAATAATCTCCATACGGTCGAGCAGTGCCGGCGGAATGTTCAACGAGTTGGCCGTGGCCACGAACATCACATCGGACAGGTCATACTCGACTTCGGCGTAGTGGTCGACGAAAGAATGGTTCTGTTCCGGGTCCAGCACCTCGAGCAGGGCCGAGGACGGGTCGCCACGGAAATCCGCGCCCAACTTATCGACTTCGTCGAGCAGGAAGAGCGGATTGCGCACCCCTACCTTGGTCATGTTCTGCAGCACCTTACCCGGCATGGAGCCGATGTAGGTTCGGCGGTGGCCGCGAATTTCGGACTCGTCACGCACACCGCCCAAGGCCATGCGCACAAACTTACGGTTGGTGGCCCTTGCAATGGACTGCCCCAGCGAGGTCTTGCCAACCCCCGGAGCTCCGACCAGGCACAGGATCGGTGCTTTCAGCTTGTCGACGCGCTGCTGCACCGACAAGTACTCGAGGATGCGCTCCTTGACCTTCTCCAGGCCGAAATGGTCTTCATCCAATACCACCTCGGCGTTGGCCACATCCTTGTTGATCTTGGTCTTCTTCTTCCACGGCAGATCGAGCAATGTTTCGATGTAGTTGCGCACCACAGTGGCTTCCGCCGACATCGGCGACATCATTTTCAGCTTCTTGAGTTCAGAGGTTGCCTTCTCGCGAGCCTCCTTGCTCATACCGGCAGCCTTGATCTTTTTTTCAAGCTCATCAAGGTCGCTGGCCTCGTCCATTTCGCCCAGTTCTTTCTGGATGGCCTTGACCTGTTCGTTGAGGTAGTACTCGCGCTGACTCTTTTCCATCTGGCGTTTGACGCGGCCGCGGATGCGCTTTTCCACCTGCAGGATGTCGATCTCGCCTTCCAGCTGCGACAGCAGATGCTCGAGGCGTTCTTTGACTTCGAACATCTCCAGCACTTCCTGCTTTTGCTCCAGCTTAAGCGGCAGGTGGGCCACGATGGTGTCGGCCATGCGCCCGGCTCGCTCGATACCGGCGAGCGAGGTCAGGATTTCCGGCGGAATCTTCTTGTTCAGCTTGACGTACTGCTCGAACTGGGCGAACAGCGCGCGTCGCATCGCCTCGGTCTCGGTGGAGTCTTCTCCATCGCTGGTCAATGGGGTGACCTTACCGACAAAACAATCACCTTCATCCTGCACTTGCTGGATGATGGCGCGCTGTCGACCCTCAACCAGCACTTTGACGGTGCCGTCGGGCAGCTTGAGCATTTGCAAGACGGTAGCAATCGTCCCGACACCGTACAGATCGCCGGCTTCCGGCTCGTCCTTGGACGCCGAGCGCTGAGCTACCAGGAGGATTTGCTTGCCCTCGTCCATGGCATTTTCAAGGGCGGAAATGGACTTGGCCCGCCCGACGAACAGCGGGATCACCATGTGGGGGAAGACGACAACGTCCCTCAAGGGCAACAGTGGAAGCGTGGTCTCTTCTCTGAGTTCTGCGGATTGCGGCATATCACCTGACCTTGCTTACATGAATCGATGCTAGGGAAATGGGGGATGAGCGGCGAAATATCAACGCCCATACTAAAACAGTTTTATCGCACCAGAAATAAAAAACCGCCCAACAGGGCGGTTTTCATGGGGAGCGGAACCGGCTCAGGCCGATTGCACCTCATCGTCCTTGTCCTGGTAAATGAACAACGGCTTGTCACCCTTCTCGATGACTTTCTCGTCGACCACCACCCTGGAGACGTTATCCATCGAAGGCAGCTCGTACATCGTATCGAGCAGCGCACGCTCAAGAATGGAACGCAAGCCACGTGCACCGGTCTTACGCACCAAGGCCTGCTTGGCAATCACGCGCAGGGCCGACGGACGAATCTCGAGCTCGACCCCCTCCAGCGAGAACAGGCGCTGGTACTGCTTGACCAGAGCATTCTTAGGCTGGGTCAGGATGGTCACCAGCGCTTCTTCATCAAGTTCTTCGAGAGTAGCAACCACCGGCAGACGGCCGATCAGTTCTGGAATCAGCCCAAACTTGATCAGATCACCCGGCTCCACGTCCTTGAACAGCACCGAGATGCTCTTGCTCTCGTCCTTGGAGGAGACCTCGGCGCCAAAGCCGATGCCGCCCTTTTCCGAGCGACGGCGGATGATTTTTTCCAGCCCGTCGAAGGCACCACCGCAGATGAACAGGATGTTGGTCGTATCGACCTGGATGAACTCCTGGTTCGGATGCTTGCGGCCGCCCTGCGGGGGAATCGAAGCCACCGTGCCCTCGATCAGCTTGAGCAGTGCCTGCTGCACGCCTTCGCCGGATACGTCCCGCGTAATCGACGGGTTTTCCGACTTGCGCGAGATCTTGTCGATCTCGTCGATGTAGACAATGCCGCGCTGGGCCTTCTCCACGTCGTAATCGCACTTCTGCAGCAGCTTTTGAATGATGTGCTCGACATCCTCCCCCACGTAACCGGCTTCGGTCAGGGTGGTGGCATCGGCGATCACGAACGGCACATCCAGCAGGCGCGCCAGCGATTGCGCCAGCAGGGTCTTGCCGGAACCGGTCGGGCCGATCAGCAGGATGTTGCTCTTGGCGAGCTCGACATCGTCCTTGTCGGTCGGGGTGTAGAGACGCTTGTAGTGGTTGTACACCGCCACCGATAGCGTCTTCTTGGCGATATCCTGACCGATGATGTACTGATCCAGATCGGAGCGGATTTCTTGCGGGGTCGGCAACGGTTGGCCTTCACCTTCGGCCGCCTCGATGCCAACGCCTTTTTCCAATTCTTCTCGAATGATGTCGTTGCACAACTCGACACATTCGTTGCAGATGAATACCTGAGGTCCAGCAATCAGCCGCTGCACCTCATGCTGACTCTTGCCGCAAAAAGAGCAGTAGAGCAGTTTTTCGTTGCTGTTTTTATCAGCCATTGTCAATGTCCGTACCGATTAGGCCTGCGCGTCCCGGCGGGACTGCAGCATCTTGTCGATCAAGCCGTAAGCCAGCGCTTCTTCGGACGACATGAAGTTGTCACGGTCGGTATCACGCTCGATTTCCTCGATGCTGCGGCCGGTATGCAACGCCAGCAACTCGTTCAGGCGGCGCTTCATGTAGAGGATGTTCTTGGCGTGAATCTCAAAGTCGGACGCCTGTCCCTGGAACCCGCCCAGCGGCTGGTGAATCATGATGCGCGAGTTCGGGAGTGCAAAACGCTTGCCCTTGGCACCAGCGGACAGCAGGAATGCCCCCATGCTGGCAGCCTGGCCGATACACAGGGTTGACACGTCCGGCTTGATGAAGTTCATGGTGTCAAAAATCGACATGCCGGCCGACACCGAGCCGCCCGGCGAGTTGATGTAGAAATAGATATCCTTGTCCGGATTTTCCGACTCAAGGAACAACATCTGGGCCACCACCAGATTGGCCGACTCATCCGTGACGGGCCCAACCAGGAACACGATGCGTTCCTTCAAGAGCCGCGAGTAGATGTCGTAAGCGCGTTCGCCACGACCGCTCTGCTCGACCACCATGGGAACCAGGCCCAGCGCTTGGGTATCCATCATTGAAATCATCGACCGCTCCGGTAGTTGGTTATCAGGCGTTGTTACCCATCAGGGCATCAAACGACATTTCTTTTTCTACTACATTGGCCTTGCCGAGCACAAATTCAACCACGTTATCTTCCAGCACCATGGAGGTCGGGCCTTCGATACGTTCCGGGCTGGCGTAGTACCACTGCACCACTTCTTCCGGATGCTCATAGCTTTCGGCGAATTCTTCGATCATGGCCTTGATCTGTTCCGGCTTGGCTTCCAGCTTGTTCTCGGCCACGACTTCGGCCAGGATCAGGCCCAGAGCCACGCGGCGCTCGGCCTGCTGCTGGAACAGTTCCGGCGGGAACGGCATGTCTTTGACTTTCAGACCGCGCGACTCCATGTCACGGCGGGCCTGTTCGATCAGGCGGCCCACTTCCAGCTGCACAAGTGCCTTCGGCAGCTCGATCTCGGTCACGTCGAGCAGGGCCTGCATCACGTTTTCCTTGATGCTGGCCTGCAGGCGGCGCTTCACTTCGCGCTCGACGTTCTTCTTGATCTCGGCGCGCATCTTTTCGATGTCGCCGTCGGCGATGCCCAGCAGCTTGGCGAACTCTTCGTTCACTTCCGGCAGCGTGGCAGCGGCGACGTTCTTCACGGTGATCTCGAACACGGCGGTTTTACCGGCCACGTCCTTGCCGTGGTAGTCTTCCGGGAACACGACGGTGATGTTCTTGACTTCATCTTCCTTCATGCCGGTAACGCCGGCTTCGAAGTCGGCCAGCATCTGGCCCTGGCCCAGCACGAACGGGAAGTTCTCGGCGGAACCGCCGTCGAACAGCACGCCGTCGATGCTACCCTTGAAGTCGATGATGACGCGATCGCCCGTGGCGGCTTCGCGCTCGACACGCTCGTAGCGGGTACGCTGCTTGCGCAGGATATCAATCGTTTTATCGATTTCGGCCTCGGTCACGACGACAACCGGCTTCTCGACTTCCTTGCCAACCAGTTCGCCCACCTTGACTTCCGGGTATACTTCGAAAGAAGCGGCGAACTTGAAGCTGTCCTTGTCGCCTTCATTGGCAACCGGCTCAAAACGCGGATAGCCGGCAACGCGCAGCTTCTGCTCGCTGACTGCCTTGTAGAAACCTTGCTGAACCTGCTCACCCAGCACTTCTTCGCGCACTTGGGCGCCGTAATTCATTTCGACGATCTTGAGCGGTGCCTTGCCCGGGCGGAAGCCCTGGATCTTGGCTTTGCGCGCCATGTTCTTGAGTCGCTCGGTCACCTGGGCGTCGATAGCAGCCATCGGCAACGCGATGTTCATGCGACGCTCGAGGTTGCTCAACGTTTCCAACTGTGCTTGCATGTCCAATCCTTAAACTGTGTTCGAGTTTAAACCTGATGCAGGGAAAGGCGACGTTACGTCGGTTGCTGGTGCGAGGGAAGAGACTCGAACTCTCACGCCTTGCGGCGCTGGAACCTAAATCCAGTGCGTCTACCAATTCCGCCACCCTCGCAATTGGGTGCGTGACCGCGCTTGCGTAATTTCCCGGCCGGTCAGCCAAGGCGCAAGAATACATCAAGCCCCCTACCCGGGCAAGACACCTTGCGCCGGGCTGCCGCATCGCGGAAACTTAATGGCAGGTGGATAAGTCTACCCACCACTCGCACCAAATACTTTCGATCTCTGGGAGAGAAGCATGCACCCGAACCTTCAGTCCGGCTATCAGACCTTGACGCTTGATGGCTCACGCCACAAGGTTCTTCGCAATACCTATGCCCTGCTGGCGCTATCGATGATCCCGACCGTGATGGGAGCCCTGATCGGCACCAACATGAGCTTTGCCTTCCTGGCAGGCAGCCCCATCATCGGCATGCTCGCCATCATGGCGGTGTTTTACGGTCTGACCTTCGCCATCCAGGCCAACCGCAACAACGGCCTCGGCGTCGTGCTGATGTTGGGCTTCACCTTCCTCATGGGCGTTTTGCTGGGCCCCTTGCTGCAGTTCGCCCTGCGCTTCGCCAACGGCGGCCAGCTGATCCTGGTGGCGGGCGGCGCGACCGCCGCCGTGTTCTTCGTGATGGCGGCGATTGCCACCACCACCAAGCGCGACCTGTCCGGCATGGGCAATTTCCTGACCGTGGGCGCCATCGTGCTGATGGTCGCCATCGTTGCCAACATGTTCCTGCAACTACCCGGCATGACACTCGCCATTGCGGCGGCCATTGCCCTGTTCAGCTCGCTGATGATCCTGTGGGAAGTGAAGAACGTGGTGGATGGCGGCGAAACCAGCTACATTTCCGCGGCACTGGGCATCTACATCAGCATCTACAACCTGTTCACCAGCCTGCTGCGGCTACTGCTGGCCTTCAGCGGTGAACGCGACTAACCGCACCGGTCGAGCACTTCAGCAAAACACCCGCTTCTGGCGGGTGTTTTTTATTCTTCCACAGGCACCTCCGGCCCCACCTCACTCCGTTCAGGAACCGGGCAACGAGCACGTCCACCATTCCGGCCACCACCCCGGACCATCACGAAGCTTGGCCTCTTCGGAAACCGCAACACCGGGGATGGCCACGAGACGGCCATCCGGCAAAAACAGCAATGGCCACTGCGCCCGCAAGGCGGGAGGGATTCCTGCTTCCTGCAGCAGGGTTTTCACTGGCTTTCGGCCAACCTGCTGAGCAAGCCGCTCGCCTCCGGCCCGGACCCGCAGTTCGAACCCGCCCTGCAAACAAAGGGGATTGAGACCTCCCGCTCGAAGCACAAACCCAAGCTCGCCCGGCCAACCGGGCGGAGCCACTCTGGCGCCCAGGACACCCGCGGCCAGGCGGGTCGTTTGCGGCGCCATCGCAACGGCAAGCGGCCACAGCCCCCCCCGGTAACGGAAGATTCGTCCCCGAGGCAAGAGCAGCTCGGGGTTTCTGTCCGGAGCCGCATGCAGTACTTGATGCCGAAATTGCTCCAGCGCTTCCGGCGCCGCCACACCCAGACCGAGCCGCTCCAGCCAGTATTGCAGCATGTTGCGCTGACGCGGCGGACTGAGACTGGACAAGGGTTGTACGAGCAGACGTCCAGTGTCGCGGCAGCGCTGCAAATCCTGCTCAGCCTGCTCATCGAGAACGACTGATGCATCCGCCATCAGGACGGCCGCGCGCTGCAAATGCTGCCGATAATAGGGAATGGCGGACTCGATAAGAGGTAGGATGTCGTGGCGCAGCAAATTGCGGCGCCAGCGGGTGTCGACGTTGCTTTCGTCCTCGACCCAGACCAGTCGGCGCCAACGCGCATACGCTTCGATTTCGGCACGAGAGATGGCGAGCAAGGGCCGCCACAGCCAGCGGCCGGCATGTCGGCGCAGTGTCGGCATCGCCGCCACGCCCTTCGGCCCGGCGCCGCGCAGCAATTGCAGCAGCACGGTTTCGGCCTGGTCGTCCTGATGATGGGCCAACACCACTACGTTGGCCGAAGACTCGCCATAAGCCCTGTAACGATGCTGTCGCGCCACGGCCTCGAGACTCTCGCCGCCGGCCACCTCGACCTTCACCGCTTCCGACCGTAATGGCACGCTCCACTCCAGGCAGAGCTGGCGACAATGCTCCGCCCAGGCATCCGCCTGCGGGCTGAGCCCGTGATGGACATGCACAGCCGACAGCTTCAGCCCCCGCGACGAACGCAGGCGCACCAGCAGGTCCAACAGCACCACCGAATCGATGCCGCCGCTTAGCCCCACCTCAAAAGCACATTGGCCGGACAATTCGTCCGGCCAATGTGCGATGAGGCGATCAATCAGGTCAGGCAGCGTCTTCCTTGAAGCGCCCATAACTCATCAACCGGTCAAAACGGGTTTTCAGCAATTCTTCCAGCGGCTTGGCCGTCAGATCGCGCAACTGCTCTTGCAGCATACGCTTCATCGAGCCCATCATCTGCGCGTGATCGCGGTGTGCCCCGCCGATCGGCTCGTTGAGCACGCGATCGACCAAACCCAGCGTCTTCAGGCGGGTTGCCGTAATACCCAGCGCTTCGGCGGCATCGGAGGCGCGTTCGGCCGTCTTCCACAGAATCGAAGCACACCCTTCCGGCGAAATGACCGAATAGGTGGAGTATTGCAGCATGTTGACGTAATCGCCGACGGCAATCGCCAAGGCCCCGCCGGAGCCACCCTCACCGATCACGGTGCAGATCACCGGCACTTTCAGGCGAGCCATTTCATACAGGTTACGCCCGATTGCTTCGGACTGGCCACGCTCTTCTGCACCGATACCGGGGTACGCACCCGGGGTATCGACAAAGGTGATCACCGGCAGACTGAATTTTTCGGCCAATTTCATCAACTTCAAGGCCTTGCGATAGCCCTCCGGGCGAGGCATGCCGAAATTGCGGTAGATCTTTTCCTTGGTGTCACGCCCCTTCTGATGACCGATCACGACGACAGACTGGCCATTGAAGCGCGCGATGCCACCAACGATGGCGGGATCGTCGGCAAACGAACGATCACCGTGTAACTCGTCGAAGTCCGCAAACAGCGCCTTGATGTAGTCGAGGGTATAAGGGCGCTGCGGGTGGCGTGCCACCTGAGAAATCTGCCACGGAGTCAGCTTGCCATAGAGCGTCTTGGTAAGCTCCTGGCTCTTTTTCTGCAAGCGCGAAATCTCTTCGGAAATGTCCAGCACTGAGTCATCCTGGACAAAGCGCAGTTCTTCAATTTTGTTTTCCAGCTCGGCAATCGGCTGCTCAAAATCGAGAAAGGTCTGCTTCATTACTATAACCGTCCGATAAAGCGAATCGGCAGATAATACATGAGGTGCAAAGAGTGCGTCACGCCCCTGTCGGACAAAATGCCTTGAGCATGAAGAATGATGCGGGACGTTTTAAACAAGGGCGTGAAAATTTCACCCCCCCTCTTGCATGACAGAAACCACTGTGCTTTAATTCGCCTCCTCGCTGTTGAGCCCAGCAAATACAGCGAGCGGGGGCGTTTAGCTCAGTTGGTAGAGCGTCTGCCTTACAAGCAGAATGTCGGCGGTTCGACTCCGTCAACGCCCACCAAGAT
>NZ_JBYSWM010000013.1:28033-129706 GCF_058781125.1 Pseudogulbenkiania sp. FW507-F1
GTGGTAGTTCAGTTGGTTAGAATACCGGCCTGTCACGCCGGGGGTCGCGGGTTCGAGTCCCGTCCACTCCGCCAACAATACAAGCAGTACCCAGAATTCGGGCGTTTAGCTCAGTTGGTAGAGCGTCTGCCTTACAAGCAGAATGTCGGCGGTTCGACTCCGTCAACGCCCACCAAGTTTGTGTGGAGTGGTAGTTCAGTTGGTTAGAATACCGGCCTGTCACGCCGGGGGTCGCGGGTTCGAGTCCCGTCCACTCCGCCAACAATAGAAAAAGCAGCCCGAAGGCTGCTTTTTTTGTTTTCCAGACACTTTCAACCTCTGGCTGGGCGATCAAACCGATCGCCCAGCCCCTCCGAGGCTTACTTCTTGGTAAAGAAAGCCTTCGCCAACAATACCAGAACCAGAGCAAAGAACACTCCGGTCCAGAACGGCATCGACATGCCGAGGAAAGTCCAGTCGATCGAGGCACACTCGCCACTGCCCTTGAGCACCTTGGACAGTACATTGCTCATCGGCATGGTTTCCAGCATGTAATCCAGGCCGGGACCGCAGGACGGGACCTGGCCGGGCGGCAGGTGTTGCAGCCAGACGTGGCGCACCGATACAGCCCCCCCACCCAGCGCCGCGATGGCCGCGAGGCCAGCCCAGAGCCGCCCACCGAGCTGGCCAGGGTTATGGATTGCCGCCAGCAGGGCAATGGCGCCCACGGCCATCACGCCGACACGCTGGAAGATACAGAGCGGGCATGGCTGCAGACCCCAGACATGCTGAGCGTACAAGGCAAAACCGATGGCCGCGGCGCAAGCCAGCGCGATCAGAAGAAAAATGCTTCGGCGACTATTCAGTCCCATTCCATACCCTTTACATAAAAAGAAACACAAACGCTATCGGAACTGTCGACCTGGTCAAAGTTCCAGAAATTCACCGATCGCCTGCTTTTGATTGAGCACGTCCTTGTAGCCCAAGGCGATCAGTTCACGGCAATACTCGGGTTCGAACAACAAATAGCTGGCCAGCACGCTACCGCGCTTGCGCGTGGCCCCAGCCCCTTGCATGACGAAACGCATCACCCGGGGGAATCGCCCGCTATGACGATAGGCAATTTCCTCCAGAGAGCGACTGGGGTTCAGCACAAACGCCTCGACCCGGCGCAGCGGGGTCTGCTCGGCCAGTTCGGGATAGGCCTGCAACAGGGAAACGGTATGGTTGATACGGAGCAGACGCTCCATGTCGGATGACAAGCTATCGAGAAAGACGCTATCCAGCAGATGGCCGAAAATCTGTGCCGGCGACGGAGCGGCTCCTCCTCCACCCTGCCGGCGTTCGGCTTGAGCGACGTCGCGGCCCCCGACCCCGACTATGAACAGCTTCTCTGCCCCCATGTGTAGCGCGGGTGACAACGGCGCCATCTGTCTGACGGCGCCATCGCAGTAGTAACGGTTGCCGACCTGGGCCGAGGGAAAGATCAGGGGGATAGCCGAGGTGGCCATCAGGTGATCGACGCCAAGTGTCTCACGCACGCCGGCGCGCCGGTAGCGCGACCAGGGCTGGATGCTGTCGTCCCCCTGGAAAAAGGTTTCCGACATGCCCGAGCTGTAGCAGGAAGCGGTCAGCGCCACCGCACGCAACGCGCCGGCACGAATGGATTGCTCGATCCCTTCGAATTGCATGACGCTGGAGAGCAGTTCGCGCAGGGCGGAGTTGTCGAGAAAACTGCGCGGATTGGTCCAGATACGCCCGCCGCTCAACACCGAGACGCCAAAATGCAGGAAGGTCTTGAGGAAGTAGGCCAGACTCGGGTCGTAGATGTACTCGATGTGCACCTGCTTCCAGACCTGCGCCAGGTAGCCTGCGGCACGACGAAAATCGGTGGCGCCGGCAGCCATGGCCACGGCATTCACGGCACCGGCAGACGTGCCGGAAATAATCGGAAAAGGATTGCGGGAAGGATCCGGCAGCAGTTTGGACAGGGCCAGCATGGCTCCGGCCTGATAGGCAGCACGCGCCCCGCCTCCCGACAGGATCAGCGCTACAGTGGATTTGCCCGACATGGCGGCACCTCTTCAGGATGCTTCAAATAAGGAGTCTCGCCTTCACCATCCATCCCGGAGTCGTCAATACACCACTTCCAGCGGCTCGACGTGACGCCACAAGTACCAGCTGGCCACGCTGCGCCATGGCCGCCAGCGCTCGCCCAGCTCGCGCAGAGCGGCGGGGGTTGGCCGAAGCCCGTCCAGATACAGCCCGGACACCGCACGCTGCAGGCCGATGTCGTCGATTGCCCAGACATCGGGCCGCGCCAGATGGAAGATCAGGAACATTTCCGCCGTCCAGCGGCCGATGCCACGTACGGCAACCAGCTCCCGGATGATGTCCTCGTCGCCGAGCGCCGGGAACGACTGCGGGTCGATACGGCCATCGGCAAAATGCCGAGCCAAATCCTGCACGTAGTCGGCCTTGCGCGCCGACAGGCCGACTTGTCGCAGGGCATCGACCGACGCGGCCAGGATGCTGTCCGGGCTGTCGCAGCGGACCATTGCCGACAGCCGGCTCCAGATGGCGTCGGCGGCCTTCAGCGAAATCTGCTGGCCGACAATGGCCCGCAGCAAGGTTTCGAAGGGTTGTCCGCGCGTCACCAGCCGTGAGCCAGGAAAGCGTGCGATCAGCCCGGCCATGACCGGATCGGCTTCGGCCAACCCTTCGCAAGCGGCCTGCCACTCGGCCGGCGTCATGCCCCCTGGCCTGCCACCATCATTGACTCGATCAGGATGGAGCCCACGTGTTTGGCCCCGCGCACCAGCACGTCGTCGCCGATGCCCACCACCTGCCGGAGCATGTCGCGCAGATTGCCGGCGATGGTGATCTCCTCCACGGCATGGGCAATAACGCCGTTCTCCACCCAAAAGCCCGCGGCGCCCCGCGAGTAATCGCCGGTCAGCGTATTCACGCCGTGACCGAGCAATTCGGTGACCAGCAGCCCGGTTCCCATCTTGCTCAGCAAATCGTCGAAGCTGTCGCCGGTGGAATGCACGATGAGATTGTGCGGCCCGCCGGCATTACCGGTGGTTTCCATGCCGAGCTTGCGCGCCGAATAGCTGCTGAGCATGTAGCCCTTCAGTACGCCGTTGTCCACCAGCCGGCGGGCGCAGGTTTCCACTCCCTCGCTGTCGAAGGGGCTGCTGCCGAAGCCACGCAGCAGGAAGGGATCTTCATCGATCACCACGCAAGGCGAGCACACCGGTTTGCCGAGGCTGTCGAGCAGGAAGCTCGATTTGCGATAGAGCGCACCGCCACTGATGGCGGACACCAGATGGCCGATCAGAGACGCCGCCACCGGCGCCTCGAACAGCACCGGATACTGGCCCGTCGCGATACGGCGGGCATTGAGGCGACGTACCGTGCGCTCGCCGGCACGGGCGCCGACCTGCATTGCGCTCTCCAGATCCTCACGGTGGCGAGCGGCGCTGTACCAGTAGTCGCGCTGCATCGCCTCGCCTTCGCTTGCGACCACCGCCGCCGACAGACTGTGGCGCGACGACGGGAAGCCCCCGACAAAGCCATGGCTGTTGGCATAGATGAACTGGCTTTGCTGGGTGGAGACCGTGGCGCCTTCCGAATTGCTGATGCGGCTATCCACGGCCCGCGCCGCCTGCTCGCACTCGCGCGCGAGTTCGATCGCCTCGGCCACCGGCAAGGCCCACGGATGGTACAGCGCCAGATCGGGGAAGTCGGTGGCGAGCAAGGATGGCTCGGCCAGGCCGGCGCAATCGTCCGCAGCGGTGAAACGGGCGATGTTGACGGCAGCGCCGACCGTATCGGCCAGGGCCGTCGCGGTGAAATCGGAGGTGCTGGCGTGGCCCTTTTTCTGGCCGAAATACACCGTGACATCGACACCCTTGTCCTGATTGTATTCGATGGTTTCCACCTCACCGAGGCGGACGCTCACCGATTGCCCCGTGCCTTCGGAAATGTCCACCTCGCAGGCGGTTGCGCCCTGCTGGCGCGCCAGTTCCAGCACCTGTGCGGCAAGGCTTTCGAGGTGACTGCGGGTATAGCTGAAAGTGGTATCAGACATAGACTCTTTCACTGTTATCGGACGGCCGGATCAAGAACCGCCGGTCTAGGCTTTTCCGGTATCATACCAGCCTTGAAATATGAAGAGCTCGACAACGATGACCGATTACTTGAACGATAGTGCGGATCAGGAATTCAGCAAAACCCGCCGCAAGAAAGAAATGATCGCCCTGCAGGAGTTGGGTGAGGAATTGCTGCAACTCTCCAACGACCGCCTCAAGCAGATGACCCTGCCGGAAAACCTGGTGGAAGCCATTCGCGAATACAAGCGCATCTCCTCCCATGGCGCACGCAACCGCCAGGAGCAATACATCGGCAAGCTGATGCGCGATATCGACCCCGAGCCGATCCGCCAGCAACTGGCGGTGATCCGCGGCGAATCGGCCGAACATACCGGCTGGCTGCACCTCCTGGAGCGCTGGCGCGAGCGCCTGATGAGCGATGACAAGATGCTCGCCAGCTTTATTGCGGACTATCCTGAAAGTGACGCCCAGTACTTGCGCACGCTGATCCGCAACGCCCGCAAGGAACAACAGGACAACAAGCCGCCGAAATCCTTCCGGCTGCTGTTCCAGGCGCTCAAGGAAATCATCCCGGAACCGGGCAAGCCGACCGGGCAGCAAACCGAGGAACACGAAGAATGACACTGAAAATCGGCCTGGTTTCCATCTCCGACCGCGCCAGCCAGGGCGTGTACGAGGACAAGGGGATTCCGGCACTGCAGGAGTGGTTCGCCAGCGCCCTGAGCAGCCCGTTCACTACGCTGACCCGGCTGATTCCGGATGAGCAGCCGGTGATCGAAGCCACGCTGCGCGCACTGGTCGACGACGAAGGCTGCCATCTGGTCCTGACTACTGGCGGCACCGGCCCGGCACTGCGCGACGTCACGCCCGAAGCGACCCTGGCGGTGGCGGACCGCGTGATGCCCGGCTTTGGCGAACAGATGCGCCAGATCAGCTTGAAGTTCGTGCCGACCGCCATCCTGTCGCGCCAGGTGGGGGTGATTCGCAAGCAGTCGCTGATCCTCAACCTGCCGGGCCAGCCCAAGGCCATCAAGGAGACGCTCGAGGGCCTGCGGGACAGCGAAGGTAGCGTCATCGTACCGGGCATTTTTGCTGCCGTCCCCTACTGCCTCGACCTGATCGGCGGCCCCTACGTAGAGACGCAGGAGGCGGTGGTCAAGGCTTTCCGACCGAAGTCCGCGCAGAAACCGGTGCCGTAATGCACTACCAGGCCCCCCTCTGGCTCAAGGGTGGCCACGCCCAGACGGTGTGGCCGGCCCTGTTCATCCATCTGCCGCGCCCGCCGTACCGGCGCGAAGTATGGAGCACGCCGGATGGGGGCGAGATCGCCGTCGACTGCATCGACGGTGATGGCGGCGCCCCCTTGGTGGTGCTGTTCCATGGGCTGGAGGGCGACAGCGACAGCCATTACGCGAAGGCGCTGATGCTGGAGGTCCAGGCACGCGGGTGGCATGGCGTCGTGCCGCACTTTCGCGGCTGCGGAGGTATCAGCAACACCCTGCGCCGCGCCTACCACGCCGGCGATTCGGCCGAGATCGGCTGGATCCTGCAAAGGTTGGCCGAAAGCCACGCCGTGGTGCTCACCGCCGGCGTCTCGATCGGCGGCAACATGCTGTTGAAGTACCTGGGCGAGCATGGCCGCCGCGCCCTGCCGCTCGCCGCCGCCGCCATCTCGGTTCCGGTGGACCTCGCCGCCGCCAGCGCACAGCTTGACCACGGCCTCGGCAAGGTGATCTACACCCGCATGTTCATGGCCACCCTCAAGCCCAAGGCGCGCGAGCAACTTGCCCTCCACCCCGGCCTCTTCGACGCCTACAAGCTGGACCGCGCCAAGACCTTCCGCGAATTCGACAACCTTGTCACGGCACCAATACATGGGTACCGTGATGCCTTTGATTACTGGGACCGCGCCAGCAGCAAGCCCTTCCTGAGCCGGATCGAAACCCCGACCCTGGTGCTGAACGCCAAGAACGACCCCTTCCTTCCTCCCAGCGCCCTGCCCCTGCCGCAGGACACCAGCCGCTGGGTGACGCTGGAACAGCCGGAAGAAGGGGGGCACGTCGGCTTTCCCACCGGGCGCTTCCCCGGCCAGCTCGACTGGCTGCCCAAGCGCCTGCTGGCCTACTTCGACCAACAGCTCGCCGCCGGTCCCACGCCCTAACCGAGAGATTGCCATCACGATGTCCGACATCCTGAAGACCATCATAGCCACCAAGCACATCGAAGTGGCCGACTGCCTGAAAACCCGTTCCCTTGCGGACGTCCGCGCCGAGGCCGAAGCGCGCCGGGACGATCGCCGCGACTTTGTGGCCGCGATTCGCGCCAAGCATGCGGCAGGAAAGGCTGCCGTCATCGCCGAAGCCAAAAAGGCCAGCCCGAGCAAGGGCGTGATCCGTGCCGACTTCGACCCCGCCGCCATCGCCAGAAGCTACGCCGATCACGGCGCGGCCTGCCTGTCGGTGCTGACCGACCGCCAATACTTCCAGGGCAGTGCCGAGTATCTACAGGCTGCCCGTGCCGCCTGCGCACTGCCGGTGCTGCGCAAGGACTTCATGGTTGGCGAGTACCAGATCTACGAAGCACGCGCGATGGCCGCGGACTGCATCCTGCTGATCGCCGCGGCGCTGTCGCTGTCCGAGATGCGAGCCTTTGAAGCGCTGGCACTGGAGCTGGGCATGGCGGTACTGGTGGAAGTGCACGACGAGGCCGAGCTGGAACTGGCGCTGCAACTCGCCACCCCGCTGATCGGCGTCAACAACCGCAACCTGCGTACCTTCGAGGTCAGCCTCGACAACACCCTGAAGCTGCTGCCACGTATCGGCGAAGACCGCATCGCGGTGACCGAGAGCGGCATCCGTAGCGCCGAAGACGTACGACTGATGCGCGACCACGGCGTGCACAGCTTCCTGGTCGGCGAGGCCTTCATGCGCGAGCCAGACCCAGGCCTGGCGCTGGAGCAGCTGTTCCGCGGTTGAAGCGCCCCGGCCTCGGCCACCTTCGGCCAACGTGTTACCCTATGGGACACCGTTGGCCGCCCCCACCCCCGACGATGAAGGACGCCCTGAGCTGTCACCCGGCCGCGCTGGCCCCCAACCGCCACGGCCGCTGTCCACAACGGTAGTTTAACCGCTACCATTGCTTGGAACAGCTTTCACGACAAATGCAAACTAGCGTAAACTTGCCACGCAGTGGCATTCAAATTTCATAAAGCGTCACCCTCATGTTCGATTTCAAATCTCTAGTCAGCTCCCTGCTGAGCAAAGACTCCCCGGAAAGCGACATCCTGCCTTCCGCTACAGTCCTTGTCAGAGATCTGCCGCAAACCGAATACTTCACTGCGACCGTCGAAATCATCAAGGCAGTGGCCAAGATCAGCGCCGACGTCAAAATGTCGCTGAAGGAGCGGGTGCGCACGCTGCTGTACATCGATGAAAAGGCCCACAGCATCCAGCGCCGCCTGCGTAACGATTATCTGGATCAGAAGCCCGGCAGCAAGAACTACCTCCCGACTATCCTCGCCTACTGGCACGAGCTGGCCAATGCCTATCACATCTGCGTGCGCCTGGCCGAGAAATCCAACGGCTCGTCGCTCGACGACGAGCTGGCCCTGGCAACGCTGCGCGGCTTGAATTACCAGAAGCAGCTCGTCACCTGGAGCGCCATGCGCTACCTGAAGCCGGAGGCGACGGTGTGGCAGCAGGCCTACCGGTTCTACCAGTACGCGGAAGCGCATGACTTTTCCCGCACGCCGATGCGGCTGTTCGAGGACCACCCCTGGGAAGTCAGTTGCGAAACCGTATTGATACACGCCTGCATGATGCACTTGGCACAGACCGACAATATGCAGCAGACGGAAATCCTCGCGACCGACCGGCTGCTGAATCTCCTGTGTCAGCCCTTGAAACTCGATTTTCAGCCGCAACCGAAGCGCACCGTATTCCTCGTCAACCTGACCTTGCCGGAACCTCCCCGCCGCATGCTGCGCGGCATGGCCGGCAAGGACTGCCGCTACTGGAACACCGAACAGGTGACCCAAAAGCTGGCCGACCTGATGTTCGATCTGGACCAGCGCCTCCCCTCCGCGCTGGCCAATTTCGGGCTGGGACTCACCCAGAAGGACTGGTCAACGATTTGCGAAAAACTGGCGGTGCGCTGGTCCGACGATGGCGGGAAATCCCACCGCAAGGCCGAGCGCTCGCCCAAGCTGGAGTCGGCCACGGTCGACATCGGCTTCGAGCGCATCGCCTACCTGACCAAGGTCCAGGACGATGATCGCGCGGCCCCGCCCGAGAATGACGATTGGCGCATTACCGATTACAGCGCCACCGGATTGGGCCTGACCTACCTTGGCAAGAGTGTCGACGAGCTGGCACTGGGCCGACTGATCCGGGTCTGCTCGCTGTCGCATTCGGACGCCCTGGGCATCATTCGCCGCCTGTCCCGCCACAAGAACGGCACCCTGGTCGGTGTGGAAATCCTCGGCACCCAGCCCGCCGGCATCACCCTGATCGAGCCCGACAGCCCGGACAGCACCCCGGCCAGCGCTCTCTACATCACCCAGCTGAACTCTACCAAGAGCCAGCGCTGGTTCCTGATTCCCAAGGCACTCGCCGAACCTGGACGGGAACTGCATCTGGTCGCACAGGGCAAGACCTACAAGATACGGCTGAAATCCCCCAGCCAGGAGTTGCAGGAGTGCACCCACATCGACTTCGACACGCTGGCCAAACTCGAATAGCCATCGTCTCAATAAAAAACGCCAGCCCCTTGTGCTGGCGTTTTTCTTTGCGTGCATGCGGCTCAGAACACTTCCAGGATACCCGCCGCGCCCATGCCGGTCCCGATGCACATTGTCACCATGCCGTAGCCTTTCAGCCCCTGGTCACGCATGCCATGAACCAGCGTCGCAGTCCGGATGGCACCGGTCGCCCCCAGGGGGTGGCCCAGCGCAATGGCACCTCCGTGCGGGTTGACACGCACCGTATCCAGCTCGAGATCCCGGATGACCGCCAGCGCCTGGGCGGCGAACGCCTCGTTCAGCTCGATCCACTTGAGCTCCTCCTGCCCGATGCCAGCCTGGCGGCAAGCCGCCGGAATGGCCTCTTTCGGGCCGATCCCCATGATGGCCGGCGGCACGCCCTTGACCGCGAACGTCACATAGCGGCCGAGCGGGGTAAGGTTGAATTCCTTCAGCACCTTTTCCGATACCAGGATCACCGCGCCGGCACCGTCGGACATCTGCGAGCTGTTGCCCGCCGTCACCGAGCCCTTGGCGTCGAACACCGTTTTCAGCTTGGCCAGGCCTTCCGGCGAGGTATCGCGTCGCGGTCCTTCGTCGGTGTCCAGCATGCGGGTCTTGCTGATCACTTCGCCGGTTTCCAGGTTCGGCGTACGGTAGGTCACTTCCAGCGGGCTAATTTCATTCTTGAACTTGCCGCCGTCAATCGCGGCGATGGCGCGGCGGTGAGACTCCACCGCAAAGGCATCCTGGTCCTCACGCGACACATTCCACTGCTGCGCCACTTTCTCGGCGGTCAGCCCCATGCCGTAGGCGATGGCGTAGTTCTCGTCCTTGGCGAAAATGGCCGGGTTCAGCGACACCTTGTTGCCCATCATCGGCACCATCGACATCGACTCGGCACCGGCGGCGATCACCACGTCGGCCTCACCCATGCGGATACGGTCGGCCGCGATCTGCACCGCATTGATGCCGGACGAGCAGTAACGGTTGACGGTGATGCCGCCCACGGTGTCCGGCAGGCCGGCCAGCAGCACGCCGATGCGCGCCATGTTCAGGCCCTGCTCGGCCTCCGGGAAGGCGCAGCCCACCACGCAGTCGGAAATCCGGTTCGGGTCCAGCGTCGGCACCTGGGCCAGCGCGCCGGTGATGACGTGAGCCAGCATGTCGTCCGGACGGACGTGGCGCATCATGCCACGCGGCGCCTTGCCGACCGGGGTGCGCGTTACCGCGACGATGTAAGCTTCCTGTACTTGTTTAACCATGTTTGCAATTCTCCTGAGAGCAGACTGGACAAGCTCTCAACCTTGCCAGTCTGCCGGTATTCTGGCTGCCGTCCGAGCTTGAGGAAGAATCCGTCGTGAGCGGGCCGAGGTCAAAGTGAGGAACGCAGCTGTACAAGTGGTACAGCGAGTACCGCAGCTTGGCGATCGGCACGCGCAGCAGGATTATTCCCAAGCGATCAGTTGCGCAACGGCTTGCCGGTCGTCAGCATATTGGCGATGCGATCCTGGGTCTTGGAATTCTTCAAGAGCTTCATGAAGGCCTTGCGCTCCAGGTCGAGAATCCATTGTTCGTCGACTTCGGTGCCGGCCTCGAGATCGCCGCCGGTCATCACGTCGGCAATCAGCGAAGCGATGGTAAAGTCGTGCTCGCTGATGAAGTGCCCCTCCAGCATGTTGACCAGTTGCCCCTTGATCGACGCCGCACCGCTCCGGCCGGCCACCGCAAAACGCTTGATCTTGAGCGGCGGACGGTAGCCCGCTTCGGCCAAGGCCAGCGCCTGCTGCTTGGCCACATAGAGCAGTTCGTAGGCGTTGAACACCACGCAGTCGCTCTTGCGGAGGAAGCCGATCTCTTGCGCCTCGAGCGCGCTGGTGGCGACTTTGGCGGTGGCAATCGCCATGAAGTAATCCTTCAGCGCCGCCAGCACATCCCCCCTGGCCTCCTGGGAGGCCCGCAGGGCAAACTCCTTGCAACCGCCGCCGCCCGGCAGCAGGCCGACACCCACCTCGACCAGACCGATGTACGACTCCAGCGCGGCCACCACGCGGTCGCAGTGCATGACGAACTCGCAGCCGCCGCCGAAGGCGTAGCCCTGGGTTGCCGCAATGGTCGGAATCTGGCTGTAGCGCAGGCGCATGGAAGTGGCCTGGAAGCGGTTGACGATGCCGTCGATACTGTCCCAATCACCCATCATGAACGCCGGCAGCATCGACTGCAGATCGGCCCCGGCCGAGAACGGCTCTTCGGTCTGCCAGAGCACCAGGCCCTTGAAACGGGCTTCGGCGATATCGATGGCCTGGTTGAGCCCTTCCAGCACGTCCGGGCCGATGGTGTGCGCCTTGGTCTTGAACGACACCACCAGGATGCCGTCACCGGTCGTGAAGGCACGCACGCCGTCGTTCTCGAACACCGTCTCGCCCAACGGTGCCGTTGCCTCACCCAGCAGCTTGGCTGGCGCCAGCTGCCGCTGGTACACGTCCAGCGTCGAGCGGCCAATCAGCCGCGCCCCGGCGGCATCGTACGAGCCTTGGGCAAAGTGCACGCCGGCGCGATCGGATTCCAGCACCCAGGCCGGAAGGTTGGCCGAAGTCAGCGCCTTGCCGGCTTTGACCTCCTCGTCGATCCACTGCGCCACCTGCTGCCAGCCAGCCGCCTGCCAGGTCTCGAATGGGCCGACACTCCAGCCGAAGCCCCAGCGAATGGCAAAGTCCACGTCGCGCGCGCAGTTGGCGATGTCGCCCAAGTGGAAGCCGATGTAATGGAATACGTCGCGGAAGCAGGCCCACAGGAACTGCGCCTGCGGATGGCTGCTGGTGCGCAGCTTGCGGAATTTCTCCGCCGGGTCGGCGATCTTGAGGATGTCCTTGACGGCATCGTCCCCCTTCTCGCCGGCGCCCACGTACTCGCCCTTGAGCGGGTCGAGCACGAACATCTTCTTGCCGTCTTTCTTGTAAATGCCGACCTTGGTCTTGGCGCCCAGCGCACCCGCAGCGATCAACTTCTGCAGCCATTCCGGCGCTTTGAACAAGGGGTGCCACGGGTCGTTGGGCAGGGTGTCCTGCATGGTCTTCACCACGTGGGCAAAGGTATCCAGACCGACCACGTCGGCGGTGCGGAACGTGGCCGATTTCGGCCGTCCCAGGCGCGGACCGGTCAGGTCGTCCACCACGTCGAAGCGGATGCCGAATTTCTCGGCATTGGCGATGGTGGCCAGCATCGAGAACACACCGATGCGGTTGGCGACGAAGTTCGGCGTATCCTTGGCCCGCACCACCCCCTTGCCCAGCGTGGTGACGAGGAAACGCTCGAGGTTGTCGAGCATGGCCGCATCCGAACCCAGGCACGGGATGATTTCGACCAGGTGCATGTAGCGCGGCGGATTGAAGAAATGCACGCCGCAGAAGCGCGCACGCACTTCTTCCGGACAACTTGCCGCCAAGGCATTGATCGACAAGCCGGAGGTATTGGTGGCGAAGATGGTATGCGCCCCCAGATGCGGCGCTACCTTGCGGTACAGATCCCCCTTCCAGTCCATGCGTTCGGCAATGGCCTCGATCACCAGATCGCAGTCTTTCAACAGGGACAGGTCGTCGTCATAGTTGGCCGGCTGGATGTACTGCGCCAGTTCCGCCGCAGCCAGCGGCGACGGCTTGAGCTTCTTCAACCCGTCAATGGCCTTGAGGGCAATGGCATTTTTGTCCCCCTCCTTGGCCGGCAGGTCGAACAGGACCGTCGGCACCTTGGCATTGACCAGGTGGGCGGCAATCTGCGCGCCCATGACGCCGGCGCCGAGCACGGCCACCTTGCGCACAATGAATTTGGTGTGAGACATGGGTTTCCTCGTTGGTTGAAACAGGGTCGTGAGGCAGGCCCCTCATACCTGCCTTGCCTTGATGCAGCCGGGGGCAAGGCCCGGCTCTTGCTTTCACCCTTCTAACGCGTGAGGCGTTTAGAAGTGGTAGTTGTACTGCACGCCGACGATCTGCAGGTTGGTCTTGTATTCGCCCTTGGTGGTTTCGCCGTTGCCGGTGCAGGACGCACCGCCAGCCGGATTGCAGCTGTCGGTATAGTTCATGTTGCCATCCTTGAAGTAGACGTAGCTGTACGCCAGGTCCACCGAGGACTGCTTGTTGAGTTTGTAGTTGGCGCCCACCGAGAACCAGTAGCGGTCGCTGTCCGGCAACGCCGGGTGACGCAGGTTGTCGTTCTTCACCGGGGACTGGTCGTAGGCGACGCCGGTGCGCAGCAGCAAGTTGTCACTGTAGTGATAGTTCATCCCTAGCGACAGCTTGTAGGTGTTCTTCCATTGCTGGTTGATCACCAGGTCACCCTGCGCTACACCATTGACAGTGCTCTGCTGGATACGGATCTCGTTCAGGCGCGAGTGGCGGGTCCAGGTGAGATCGCCCATCACGTCGATCTTGTCGTTCAGCTCGTGAAAGAAGTTGGCCGAAGCGGACTCGGGAGTGACTACTTTGACGGTGGAATTAGAGTCCGGGTGTTCCATGCCGGCCAACGTTGCAACAGACGTGGAGCCAGGGACAGGCAAACCGGTGAGGATGGCATTGGGCACCGCGCCCGTTACATTGGAGAAGTCCCAGTCCCATGTCCCCTTGAGGGTGTGGTTCACCTTGGAACGGTAGGCCAAACCGAAGCGAGTACGGTCATCCAGCTTGAACATATAACCAACGTTCCAGCCGAAACCCCAATCGTCCCCGTTGACCGTGCCGGTGCCGTCGCCACTGATGCCATAGCTCGCCAAGGCCCCCTGAACAAGCGGACTCGTCGGCGACAGGCCCAGACGCTTGGCGGCCAACAAGGCGACCCCCGTCTTGGCGTCCGCCCCCTGCACCAGTTCGGCATCCATGTACTGCGCCGACACGCCGAAGCCGAGGGATTGGCGATCATCCAGCTTGAAGGAAATGGACGGATTGATATTGATCGTTTTCATATCAATCTTTTCCAGGCTGTAACGCCCGGCCCAATTGCTGCCGTAATCCAGCTTGGCGCCATACGGTACGAATATCCCCAGACCGATGTGCACCCGGTCGTTGAGCTGGTGGGTCAGATAAAACGACGGCGCCACCACCAAATCCGGCGCGTAGGTGCCGCCATTGCCGCTACCGGTCGATTGGCCAAGGTAGTTGGTGGAACCGTGATCGGTATAGGACGAGTCCGGAATGACGAAGGTCAGACCGCCTGCAAACTGGGTCCCTTCGAGCAAGGACATGCCCGCCGGGTTGTAGAACAATACCGAGGCATCCGCGGCTTCGGCGCTGTTGGCGTGAGATGTCCCCTGCGCCGAAACGCTTTGCGAGCCAAAGTGATAGCCCGAAGCCATGGCAGCAGGAACCGGCAGTCCGAACGCCAGTCCCACCATCACGGACAAGCTGAGACTCTTGAGTTTCATGTTATCCCTCTCCTTGTATCTTTTATTTGGCTAGATGCCTCGTGGCGAGATGCACTCATGTGGTGCCTACGCCTCGTCGATACTATTGAGGGCCCCTTGGCTTGTCCAGAAATTTACGATCGTTTGTTCGAAACGAACGTTTGATTCAACATAATGGCAACAGTAGGCCTTTCCGTTAATGGATACGCTAAAAAGTCAGTCGGCTTTGGACAGCAGGCGCGACTTGCCGTTGCTATCGATTGCTACAAACGTGACGATCACTTCCGTCACCAGCACCTCTTCTCCCTGCAAGCGCTCGGCCAGCACGCAAATCTTGAACGTCAGCGATTTCTGTCCGACACGCAAGGTGTCCACGTACAGGCTGACGGTATCCCCGACCTGAATCGGGGCGGCAAACTGGAAGGCATTGACCGCAACCGTGGTCACCGGCCCTTTCGACAAACGTTCGGCGACCATGCTGCCCGCCATGTCTATCTGCCCCATCAACCACCCGGCCTGAACCTGCCCATAGGCGTTGGTACTGGATGGCAGGGCCCTGACGCGCAGGGTCGGGATGCGGGCTTGCGATGTATTCATAGGGTTGTACTCCAACACAGGGTCGCTCCGGGAAATGGCGCTTCGGAAGAAAGCCCGTTCCCGGACGAACCGGCCCCGCTAGCGGAACCGGTCCTGGATGATCAGAAAATCAGACGCTCGAGCAAGGCCTCGTCATGCTGGGTCAGCGAACTGTCGAAGTCGTCGACCATGATGACGTCCCGCTTGAGCTTGCGCGCGCGTGTGACCGCATCGAACTCGGCCTGGGTGAGCAAGCCGGCATGCCGCGCTTCGGCCAACCTCTCGCGTGCCGTAATCGTGGCAAACCGGCCCTCGCGGGCCCACTTCCGCAGCCGTTGCTCGATAGGCTCGGTTTCGACGATTGCTTGTAACGCCGGGGCGAGCACCCCGACCGCATCGCGCTCGTCCTGCGGCACATACATGCCATGCGTCAGCCGGGCGCGGGTTCCGCCCTCCTCCATCATGGCACGCGCCACCCGGGTGCCGATCTTGTCGCCAGCCGGCTTGAGCGTCAGCCCCCACGGGAAGATCACCCGGCGCAACACGAACGACAACGCCCGATTCGGCAGGTTGGCCAGGAAACCGTCCATCGCCTGCTGCAACTCGTAGATCGCGTTTTCCACCGCCCATTGCAGCACCGGCAAGTCCTCCTGCGGCGCCCCGTCACGCTCGAAGCGCTTCAGACAGGCCGAGGCGATATACAGGTTAGACAACATGTCGCCAAGTCGAGCCGACAGTTTCTCACGGAATTTGAGGGTGCCGCCAAGACTGAACATGGCCATGTCCGACAGCAGGGCGAAGGCCGTGGAGAAACGGGTCAGCTGCCGATAATAGCGTGCCGTCGCACCCGCTTTGGGCGACATCGCCAGGCGGCTGCCGGTCAAGCCCAGCCAGAAGGAACGCACCACGTTGCTGATGACGAAATTGACATGCCCGGTGATGGCCAGATCGAACTCCCGGCCATCCTCCTCCATGGCCGCGCGCATCTCGCGCAAGACGAACGGATGGCAGCGAATGGCGCCCTGGCCATAGATGATCATCGAGCGGGTCAGTATATTGGCCCCTTCCACCGTGATAGCGATCGGGATCGACTGGTAGACTTGCGCCAGATAATTGCGCGGCCCCAGCACCACGGCCTTGCCGCCATGCACATCCATCGCGTCGTTCAGGGTTTTACGCATGCGCTCGGTATTGTGGTACTTCAGCACCGCCGACAGTACCGAGGGCTTCTCACCCATATCCAGGCCGGTCAGCGCCAGGTCCTGCGACGCTTCCATCTGGTAGGTGTAGCCGGCGATGCGTGCCATCGCCTCGTCCACCCCTTCGAACTTGCCGATCGGCAGGCCAAATTGATCCCGAATACGGGCGTAGGCACCGGTGACGTAGGTGGCGAACTTGCCCGAGGCGACCGACATGGCCGGCAGGGAGATGCACCGCCCTACCGACAAACACTCCACCAGCATGCGCCAGCCTTGGCCCGCGTAGTCTCGGCCACCAATGACCCACTCCAGTGGAATGAACACGTCCTTGCCCCAGGTCGGCCCGTTCATGAAGGCGGTGCCGCCCGGCCAATGGCGGCGTCCGATCATCACCCCGTGGTGCGTCGTCGGCACCAGGGCGCAGGTGATGCCGATCTCAACCTTGTCGCCCAACAGCCGGTCCGGATCGTACAGCTTGAAGGCCAGGCCGAGGATGGTCGCCACCGGCGCCAGCGTGATCCAACGCTTCTCCCAGCTCACACGGATGCCCAGCACGTTGTCGTGAAGCTCGCCGCTACGCGGGTCGGTATAAGAACCTCGGCACACCACGCCGTAGTCCGGAATACTGCCGGCGTCGGAGCCGGCATGCGGGCTGGTCAGGGCAAAGCACGGAATCTCCAGCCCCTGGGCCAGACGCGGCAGGTAGTAGTCTTTTTGCTCTGCGGTGCCGTAATGCTGCAGCAACTCCCCTGGCCCCAGCGAGTTGGGCACCATCACCGTGACTGCCGCCGTACCGCCGCGAGTGGCGATCTTGGTCACCACCTTGGCGTGGGCGTAATTGGAGAATTCAAGCCCGCCGTACTGCTTCTTGATGATCATGCCCAGGAAGCCGTTGTCCTTGATGAACTGCCACACCGCCGGAGGCAGATCCTTGAGCTCGTGGGTGACCTGCCAGTCGTCGACCATGCGGCACAGCGCCTCGGTCGGGCCATCGAGAAATGCCTGCTCCTCGGGCGTCAGCCGGGGCTCCGGATAAGACAACAGCCGTTGCCAGTCCGGCTTGCCGGAGAACAGGTCGCGATCCCACCACACCGTGCCGGCATTGATCGCTTCCTGCTCGGTCTGCGACATTGCCGGGGTAATCTTCTTGAAAAGCCGGAATAGCGGCCCGGTGAGCAAGGCCCGCCGCAATGGCGTGACATTCAGCACCAGCGCCAGGATGGTAAACACGATCCAGAGCGCGGCGGGAACCGGGACGTTGAGGGCGAACTGGGAGACCAGCAGCCAGCCGGCCAGGCCGATGGTCCAGGCCAGAACCGGAGCGCGAAAATACGCCAGCCCCCCGACCAGCGCGACAGCAAGGACGGTAGATATCATTATGGTGTTACCTCGTGTTGACCCTTCCCGACCCGGCCCCGCGCCCAAGCCCCTCACGGCCAGCCTTGGTGCGGCTTACCGTCACCCCGGCGGCTAAAAACGGAACTGGATCGCCCCTCAGGCAGGCGAAGTCAACCCGGCAACGACAAAGGGCACCAGATGCTTGACGATCATGTCCGGGTCCCGGGCAGAAACCACCTGGCTGCGCACGAAAATCTTCAGTACATCGTTACCGGCAAAGGCATTGAACATGACGCTGAAGGCAAAGTGCATCCTCCAGGCCAGTTCCTCCGTCCCCAGTTCCGGCAGCGCCTTCTGGAAAGCCACCGAGTAACGCTGGACAAACACACTGTATTGCTGGGAGATGACTTCACGCAGCTGACGGTGGTTTTCCACCAGGGTACGCGATAGCAGGCGGACAAACAGCGCCCCGCCGCGGGACGGGTCCTTGGACAAGGCAAGACAGGGTCGAATGAATGTCTTGACCAGGTCTTCGACTTCCAGCTTCCCGCCCTGCTGCTCCAGCTCGTCCAGTTCAGCCAGGCAACCCGAAATCAGCGGGGCAAGCCGGCGCATGAACACGGACTCGAACAGAGCATCCTTGGAACCGAAATGGTAGTTCACCGCGGCCAGATTGACTTCGGCCTGCTGCGTGATCATGCGAAGCGAGGTGGCCTCGAAACCGTGCTCGACGAACAGGCGCTCGGCGACATCCTGAATGCGCGTTGCGGTATCGGGTTTGCTCGCTTCCATGATCTCTGGTGCTTTCTTTGTTTTTACGGATTGACTTGCATTGCCCATAATAGCTCTCGAACAATCGTTTCAAACTTAAGTTTCAGATCGATTAGTGTCAAGAAAATCATCGCCCGATCAGATTCCTGCCACCTCCCGCACAAAAAAATGGCAGGCTACCTTGATAGTAGCCTGCCGTTTCAAACAAACATATAAATACTAACAGAGACCACGTGCGATGTCGTTTTTCAGATCGTCGACATGCTCGAGGCCCACGGCCACACGCAGCAGACCTTCGACGATGCCGGCTTTTTCCCGCGCCTCCTGGGTGATGCGGGCATGCGTCGTCGAGGCCGGATGGGTGATGGTGCTCTTCACGTCGCCCAGGTTGGCGGTGCGGGAAATGACCTCGACCGCGTCCACCAGCCTCCACGCGGCCTCGCGCCCGCCCTTCACCACGAAGGAGACGACCGCCCCCCCCAGTTTCTGCTGACGCATCGCCAGCGCGTGCTGGGGATGGCTGGCGAGCCCCGGGTAGAATACCCGCTCGATGGCCGGATGCGCCTCCAGCCAGCGTGCCAGTTCAAGCGCGGAGGCACATTGCTTTTCCATACGGATGAACAATGTCTCCATGCCGGACAACAGCACCCAGGCATTGAATGGGGCCAGCGAAGGCCCGGCGGTGCGCACGTGCAGGTAGATCGGCTCGATCAGGGCGCTCGACCCCACCACGGCCCCACCCAGCACCCGGCCGTGACCGTCGAGGTACTTGGTGGCCGAATGCACCACCAGGTCGGCCCCCAGCTTCAGCGGCTGCTGCAGGGCGGGCGAACAGAAGCAGTTATCGACCACCAGCAGAGCATCGGCTTCATGGGCAATGTCGGCGATGGCGACAATGTCGGCCACTTCGGTGAGCGGGTTGGACGGCGTTTCCAGGAAAAATAGCCGGGTAGTCGGCTTGACCGCGGCACGCCAGGCCTGCAGATCGCCAGCATCGACAAAGGTGGTTTCGATGCCGAACTTGGACAGGGTGCCGGAGAACAGGTTAATCGTGGAGCCGAACAGGCTCTGCGAGGCGACGATGTGGTCGCCCGCCTTCAGCAGGGACATCATGCACGCCTGGATCGCTGCCATGCCGCTCGCGGTAGCGATGGCCCGCTCGGCGCCTTCCAGTGCCGCCAGGCGCTCCTGGAATGCATTTACCGTCGGGTTGGTGAAGCGGGAATAGGTGTAGCCGGGCTTTTGCCCGATGAACATCGCCGCGCCTTCCTCGGCAGTGTCGAAGGTAAAGCTGGAGGTCAGGTAGAGTCCCTGACTGTGCTCATGGAATTGGCTGGCTTCCAGTCCGGCCCGGATGGCCAGGGTCTCCGGATGCAGAGAAAGGAGGTTGTTCTTTTCAGTCATAACATTCCACCGCCGGTTAATGCACCCGGAGCCCGGCACGCCCCTGACGAGGCCGCGGCAGCGACCCGGGAGAGACGCGACAGGCTCCGGATGCGGGAAGAAAAATGCGCCCCCACGGGGCGCATGGTCAAATCAAGTTCTGCTCGGCGACGTTCAGGTTCAGATCGACCGGCTGCGCGCCTTCGACCTCTTCCTTCTGACCCTTGCCGTCACGCCGTGCGTTCTCGATGGCGTCGAGATAGGCCTCGGTGATGTCCCCGGTGATGTACTCACCGTTGAAGCACGAGGTCTCGAAGTCGCGCAGTTCGCGGTTGACACTGTGCACGGCGTCCTTCAAGGCATCCAGATCCTGATAGATCACCGCATCGGCACCGATCTCGGCAGCGATCTCTTCCTCGGTGCGCCCGGTGGCCAACAGCTCGGCACGGGTCGGCATGTCGATGCCGTAGACGTTGGGGAAGCGCACCGCCGGAGCCGCCGAGGCGAAATAGACTTTCTTGGCGCCGGCGTCGCGTGCCATCTGCACGATTTCCTTGGAGGTGGTGCCGCGCACGATCGAGTCATCGACCAACAGCACGTTACGGTCCTTGAACTCGCACGCCACGGGGTTGAGCTTCTGGCGCACCGACTTCTTGCGCACCGCCTGGCCCGGCATGATGAAGGTACGGCCGATGTAGCGGTTCTTGATGAAGCCCTCGCGGTACGGCAGGCCCAGGTGGTTGGCCAGCTGCAGGGCGCTGGGGCGGCTGGTATCGGGAATCGGCATCACCACGTCGATATCCAGCTGCGGCAGCACGCGGCGAATCTTTTCGGCCAACGTTTCGCCCATCACGGTACGCGCCTGGTACACCGAGGCGCCATCGATCACCGAGTCGGGGCGAGCAAAGTAGACGAATTCGAACAGGCATGGCGCATGGCGGGTCGGACCCTTGCTCGGCTGGGCGTGGAAGTCGCCATCGAAATTGACGAACACGCACTCGCCCGGCTCGACGTCACGCAGCACCTTAAAGCCGGAGCAATCCAGTGCCACCGACTCCGAAGCGAACATGTACTCGGTCTTGCCGTTGCTGTCGTTGGTACCGATCACCAGCGGACGGATGCCGTTGGGGTCACGGAACGCAACCAGGCCGTACCCGGCGATCATCGCGACCACGGCATAGGCGCCGCGCACGCGGCGGTGCACCGCCTCGACCGCCTCGAACACCGCGTCGACCGACAGCTCGTAGCCCTCGACGCGCTGCGCCAGTTCGTGGGCGAACACGTTGAGCAGCACTTCGGAATCGGAGTTGGTATTGATATGGCGCAAGTCATAGCGGTACATGTCCGCCTTGAGTTCGTCGGTATTGGTCAGGTTGCCGTTGTGCGCGAGCACCACGCCGAACGGCGAATTGACGTAGAAAGGCTGCGCTTCGGCCAGGTTCGACGCCGAACCGGCAGTCGGGTAGCGTACGTGGCCGATACCGGCGTTACCCAGCAGCGAGCGCATGTTGCGGGTACGGAACACGTCTCTCACCATGCCACTGCCTTTGTGCATGTGAAAAGACTTCCCGTTGGCCGTCACGATGCCGGCAGCATCCTGACCCCGGTGTTGCAGCAGTTGCAGGCCGTCGTACAACAGCTGATTGACGGGAGTCTGCCCGACCACGCCTAGAATTCCACACATTTCAAGTTTTCCCAACTACCAACAGAACTTAAGAATATAAAGCACGATCCGGCGACTCCTGCGCCGGGCCATGCCGCAACGTTTCGCTTCGCCGCCCCGAGAAGTTCAGATGCTCCGACATCTTGGGCGGAAGCCAAGGCCGCAAGGACAACGCGGCGGCCTCGAATGGCGCGGCGAACAGGGCGTTGCGCCACATCGGCTGCTTGGGCATATCGGTCAGACCGCCCAGCAAAACCATGACCGTCACCAGAACGCCGCCGCGCGCGAGCCCGAACACGGCACCCAGCACGCGATTGACGGCACCCAAGCCGATCGAATCGATCAGGCCGGTCAGCACCACGCGGAGCAGCGCCGTGGCCAGCCAGACCAGGAAAAACAGGGCGATGAAGGAGGCGGCCAGACGCAATCCTTCGCTCGGCAGTTCCGCCGGCAGGAAACCGGCCAGCGTCGGGGCGAACTCCTTGGCGCACCACAGCGCCGCGATCCACGACCCCAACGACAGCACCTCGGCCACCAGACCCCGCATAAGCGCGATGATGACCGAACCCGCCAGGATAGCAATGACGATATAGTCGAAAACGGTCATTGTGTCTTATCGGCTAACGATAATGCCCGTCACACCGGCACTAGACAGTTTTTTCAGGACGCTTTCGGCCTCGGCACGGGAACCGAAGGGGCCAACCCTGACGCGGGTAACATTGCCCTTGCTGGTTTCGACCTTGCTGAAATGCGCCGTCACACCCAGCGCCGACAACCGCGACTTCAAGGCTTCGGCCTTGGCCGGGTCGGACAGCGCCGCCAACTGGATCACCACATTGCCGTTGCCCGCCGTCGGCTGGCTCTGCTCCTTGGGAGCAGCCTTGGCCGGCTCTGCCTCGGCGCGCCCTTCCAGAATGGCCGCAGGGTCGGATTTCTTCGGTGCCGGCGCTTCGGTTTTCTTGGGCTCCTGCCGGGGTTCCGGCTTGGGCTCGAGCCTGACTTCGGCCTTGGGATGCGGCTTGGGCTCTTCCTTGACGGATGTTTTGGCCTCGGACTTGGTCTCGGGCACGACGGCAGGCGGTCGCGGCGCGGATGGGGCAACCGGTGCCGGTGCAGCGTCATCGAGCTTGGCTGGCAACTGCGTCGTCGCCGCGGCCGAATCGGCGGCTTCCTCCGGTGGGGCGCCATCTGCACCGGCAGCAACCGCTGCTTCGGGATTCGGCGAGGCGGCGGTCGACGGCGCCTCGGACGCTTTCTGGCCGACGATCTCGACCGACTCCGGCTTCATCTGCTGCTCCGGCACGCTGCCAACCACCTTCCACAAGACGACGGTCGACACCAGCACCAGCACGATGGCGCCAACCAGGCGGCGGCGCGCGCGCTTGCGCAGCAGAATCAGTTCCTCATGGGTGGACAGTCCGGGCATGCCTTCCTCAGGATGTGTGATGTCGCGCCTCGAGCACCGCGGCAACGGTGTGGAACGAGCCGAATGCGACAATTCTATCATTTTCCCCGGCTGCCGATAAGGCAGCCGCCCACGCCTCGGCGACGGTGTCGTACACATTCACGTTACGCACGCCAAGACCCGCCAGGCGTTCCGCCAGTTGCGCCCCGCTCTGCCCGCGCGGCATGTCGAGGCCGCCGACGAACCAGCCATCAAACTCGCCGCGCGCCAGTTCGACGACGGCATCGAGGTCCTTGTCGGCCAGCATCGAGAACACGGCGTAGCGGTTTTCGGCGAAGGCCAGCTTCTTCAGGTTGGCCACCATGGCCTTGACGGCGTGCGGGTTGTGACCGACATCCAGGATCACCAGCGGGCGACCCGGCAGGACCTGGAAGCGCCCCGGCCAATCGACTTCTAGCAGGCCGCGCTTGACCGCGCCGATACTCACCGGCAGTTTTTCCTTCAGGCAGTCGAGCACCGCCAGCGCGGTGGAGGCGTTGACCAGCTGGTAGCTGCCGCGCAGCGCCGGGAACGGCAAGGCATGGCGAAACATCTCCCCCATGCGGAACGACCACTGGTTTTCCAGCTTGTTGAAGCCGAAGTCGCGGCCGTACAACTTGAGGTCGGCGCCGATTTCGGCGGCGTGGTCGAGCAGGCGCTGCGGCGGGTTGGCATCGGCGCAGATCGCCGGTTTGCCGGCGCGGAACACGCCGGCCTTCTCGAAGCCGATGTCTTCGCGGTTGTCACCGAGGATGGCTTGGTGGTCGAGATCGACGCTGACCACCACCGAGACGTCCGGCTCGAACACGTTGACCGCATCCAGGCGGCCACCCAGGCCCACTTCCAGCACCATCACGTCGACTTCTTGATCGACGAAGGTCTTGACGGCGCCCAGGGTGCCGAATTCGAAATAGGTCAGCGAGGTCTCGCCACGCGCGGCCTCGACGGCGGCGAAGCCCTGCACGATCAGGTCGTCGCTGACCGGCTGCATGTCGATGGCGACGCGCTCGTTGTAGCGCAGCAAGTGCGGCGAGGTATAGGTACCGACCTTGAAACCGGCCCGGTTGAGCATGGTGGACAGCATGGCGCAGACCGAGCCCTTGCCGTTGGTCCCGGCCACCAGAACGATCGGGCAACGGGGCGCCAACCCCATGGCGTCGCGCACGCGGCGGACGCGCTCAAGCCCCATCTCGATGGTGACGGGGTGCAGACTTTCCAGGTGTGACAGCCACTCTGGCAACGTAGTCGGTGTCGTGTTTGTCATGGTTATGCATTCAGATTCGGTGTGGAGGCGGGCTCCGGCGCGTGGAACCAGCGCAGATAGACCCGCAAGGCGCGCAAGGATTCCCGAGTGGCGGAATCCGGCCACAACACCAGCGAGCGGCGACGCCCTTCCAGCTTCAGATTCACCACCACCAGCCAAGGGGTGATCACCGTGTCGCGCTCGATCTCGGCCGGCACGGCGAAGGGGCCGAACCAGGCCACCAGTTGCCCTTGGGGCGAGACCTCGAGGCGGCCGATGCGTTGCCGCGACGGCCACCAGCCGTCATGGCGCAGCCCGTGCCACAACACGGCGGGCAGGGGCAGCAGCAGCCAGGCCGCCATAGCCAGCGGCAGGTAGTACAGGCTGGCCGCTACCCATGCCAGCACACTGCCGATCAGCAGCGCGAGCCAAATCCGCGAAGGACCGAGCTCGACGGCAAACGGCGGCACGGCACGCTGGCGCGCGGTCATGGCTGGCTCAGAGCTCGGCAGCCGGGTAGTTGTGGATGTCTTCGTCGACGCTGTCGAGCACGGTGGAGTGGATTTCGACGTCGAACCACTCCCAGAAGGTCTTCAGCGAACGATCGGTTGGCCATAACGCTTCGTCTTCGTACCAGGAAGCCAGTTCGATCTTGAACAGCTGCTCGGCCATGTCGTCGATACGCGACACGCCTTCTTCCGGCTCGGTGAATTCGGGCAGCAGGATCACCGTGCAGTCGGCGCGCAGGCTGTCGAGGGTGAGATCGGTGTCGTTGCCCGGCACGTTGTTCAGCCAGTTCAGGAACGGCTCTTTCGGCTTGATGACGGCGACGGATCGATCGACGAAGTACATGAAATTCCTTTCGCTAAAGCGGCCGCGGGTGGGGCCGGCGGTAATGGCGCGCATTGTAACAGCCCGGCCGGCCGGGCGCGAAGCGGACTTCGCGCCCGTGCTACAATTCGGCGCATTACGGTATTTCTGGATCATTGCAGACTCATGGCTCTCATCACGGTCGACAAGGCCTGCCTGGCTTTCGGGCACAACGCGCTGCTGGACAAGGTGGATTTCGTGCTGGAACCCGGTGAGGTGGTCGGACTGATCGGCCGCAACGGCGCCGGCAAGTCGTCGCTGCTCAAGGGCATCGCCGGCACCGTGGCGCTGGACGACGGCCGCATCAACATCAAGGGCGATGTGCGCGTGGCCTACGTGCCGCAGGAGCCGGAATTCAATCCCGGCCACACGGTGTTCGAAGCCGTGGCCGAAGGACTGGGCGACCTCAAGGCGTTGCTCACCGACTATCACAAGGCGACCCAGGCGCTGACCGACCCGGCGGCCGATCATGAAGCCCTGCTGGCCGACATGGAGCACATCCAGCATGAGCTGGAGGCGCGCAACGGCTGGCAGTTTGACGCCCTGATCGCCACCACCCTCTCCTACCTCGACCTCAACGCCGACACCCGCATCAGCGAACTGTCGGGCGGCTGGAAAAAACGCGTGGCGCTGGCGCGGGCGCTGGCCGCCAAGCCGGACGTGCTGCTGCTGGACGAACCGACCAACCATCTCGACGTTTCCGCCATCGAATGGCTGGAGGGGCTGATCAAGAATTTCGCCGGCAGCGTGCTGTTGATCACCCACGACCGCCGCTTCCTCGACAACGTCGCCACGCGCATCGTCGAGCTCGACCGCGGCATCCTGCGCAGCTACCCCGGCAGCTTTTCCGCCTACCAGACGAAGAAGACCGAGGAGATGGCGGTGGAGGAAGAACAGAACCGCCTGTTCGACAAGTACCACGCCCAGGAAGAAGTGTGGATCCGCAAGGGCATCGAGGCGCGCCGCACCCGCAACGAGGGTCGCGTGCGCCGGCTGGAGCAGATCCGCCGCGAGCGCGCAGCACGGCGTGAACGCGTGGGCCAGGTCAACTTCCAGCTCGACGCCGGCGAACGCTCGGGCAAGCTGGTGGCGGAGCTAGAACACGTCAGCAAGCGTTTCGGCGACAAGGTCATCGTGCGCGACTTCACCACGCGCATCCTACGTGGCGACAAGATCGGCCTGATCGGCCCCAACGGGGTTGGCAAGACCACGCTGCTGAAGATGATTCTGGGCGAACTGGCGCCGGACAGCGGCACCGTCAAGCAGGGCAGCAAGCTCGAGATCGCCTACTTCGACCAGTTCCGCGAGCAGTTGGACGAGAACATGAGTGTGGCCGACGTGATCAGCCAGGGCAACGATTTCGTCGAGATCGCCGGGCAGAAAAAGCACGTGATGAGCTACCTGGAGGACTTCCTGTTCTCGCCGCAGCGCGCCCGCAGCCCGGTGCGTTCGCTCTCGGGCGGCGAGCGGAATCGTTTGCTGCTGGCACGCCTGTTCACCCGCCCGGCCAACGTGCTGGTACTGGACGAGCCGACCAACGACCTCGACATCGACACCCTGGAATTGCTGGAAGACGTCATCGACAAGTACAGCGGCACGGTGTTTCTGGTAAGCCACGACCGCGCCTTCCTCGACAACGTGGTGACGCAGGTAATCGCCTTCGAGGGCGACGGCAAGCTGGAGGAATACCCAGGCGGCTATCAGGACTGGATCGACACCAAGGCGCGCATGGCGGCGCTGAAGCCGGCCGAAGCGGCCGTCAAGGCCCCGATGGCGCGCCAGGACAAGCCCCTGGACAAGCCGAAGAGCGGGCGCACCAAGCTGTCCTACAATGAAACGCGCGAACTGGCCGGCCTGCCCGAGCTGATCGCCGCACTGGAAGCCGAGCAGGCCGGGCTGAATCAGAAACTGCTCGACCCGAACTGTTACCGCGACACCCCACGCGAGGCCATCGCCTGGCAGCAACGCATCGAAGCGATCGACGAGCTGCTGCTGGAAAAGCTGGCGCGCTGGGAAGAACTGGAAAGCAAACAGGGATGACCTCTCGCCGGATCTCCGCCCTCATCGTTGCCGTCGTGGCCGCCACGCTGGCGGCCTGCAGCAGCGCCCCGCCCCGCAAGACGGCCGGCAGCCGACCGCGTCCGCCGGCCAGCCCGACCCTGTCGGGACTCACAGCGGATGGCGCCGGGCGCGAGATTCTGATGTACACCCTGGGCCTGTTGGACCTCGACTACCGCTTTGGCGGCAGCAATCCCGAGGCCGGGCTCGATTGCAGCGGCATGGTCAGCTACATCTATCAGAACGCCGTCGGCGTGAAGCTGCCGCACAACGCGGCGCAGATCGCCAGCGTGGCGCGGCCGATCGAGGCCGGCCGCATGCAAGTGGGCGACCTGGTGTTCTTCAACACCATGAATCGGCCGTTCTCGCACATGGGCATCTACATCGGCGACGGCAAGTTCGTGCACGCGCCGCGCAGCAACAGCACCATCCGCGTCGAGCACCTCGACAACCGCTACTTCGCCGCGCGCTTCGAAGGCGCGCGCACGCTGTTCGACTGATGCGCCACTGGAGCTCAAGGTTGGCCGAAGCCTGGCAGAAAACCTCGGCCCGGCTGCCGCGCCTGCATCGCGACGGCTTCTCGCTGCCGCGCGAGCTGCTGCTGGCGCAGTTGCGCAAGCACCTGGACGGCGACGACTTCACCGTGCTCGACCTCGAACTCGCCGACGACGCCGGCCTCTTGACGCTCGAGGTGTTGCGCCCGGCGCCGGCACGGCTCGCCATCCGCTTCCACTTTCTGCCGGTGGACTGGGCGCGGCGCGAGCTGGTGCTGGCCTACACCCTGAAAGGCGAGGCACGCTCGTCCTCGCTGGCGCGGCGCGCCCTGACCGGGCTGGTGCTGGCCACGCTGGAAGCGGGTTGGGGGGAACGGCTCATCCGCAAGCTGACGGAGCCGCTGGCGTGGCTGTCGAGCGGGTCGCAGCGGCTCACGCTGCACCTCGACCGCCTGCCGCGCGTGGCGGGCTGGCTGGAGCGGCCGGTGTTCGGCCAACCCCTGGCCGAGCGCATTGCCATTACCGACATCCGCACCGTCCCCGACGCGCTGCGCGTCACCCTGAGCCGCAACAAGCCAGACTGACGCCGGCCCTGACGCGCTAACAGCAAGCCCTGTCGAAGCGTTATAATGCCGCCTGTTCTTTCCGCCGGCCGATACGCCCCGGCGGCAGCCCACCCCGATACAGAGGATATCCATGAGTCACACCACCCTCAGCCGCTTCCTGATCGAGCAGCAGCGCAAGCAAGGCAGCATTCCGCCGGAACTGCGTTTCCTGATCGAAACCATCGCCCGCACCTGCAAGGCCATCAGCCACTCCGTGCACAAGGGCGCGCTGTCGGGCGTGCTGGGCGAGGCCGGCACCGGTAACGTACAGGGCGAGGCGCAGAAGAAGCTGGACGTGATCGCCAACGACGTGCTGCTGGAAGCCAACGAATGGGGCGGCAGCCTGGCGGCGATGGCCTCGGAAGAGATGGAACTCCCGCACGCCATCCCGGGCGAATACCCGAAGGGCGAGTACCTGTTGCTGTTCGATCCGCTCGACGGCTCGTCCAACATCGACGTCAACATTTCGGTCGGCACCATCTTCTCGGTGCTGCGCTGCCCTGACGGCGTAACGCAGCCGACCGAGGCCGATTTCCTGCAGCCGGGCACGACCCAGGTCGCCGCCGGCTACACCGTGTACGGCCCGCAGACCATGCTGGTGCTGACCTTCGGCAACGGTGTGCACGGCTTCACGCTGGACCGCGAGAACGGCAGCTTCGTGCTGACCCACCCGGACATGCGCGTACCGGAAGCCACCAAGGAATTCGCCATCAACATGTCCAACATGCGCCACTGGGAGGCCCCGGTGAAACGCTACGTGGACGAGCTGCTGGCCGGCACCACCGGGCCGCGCGGCAAGGACTACAACATGCGCTGGGTGGCATCGATGGTGGCGGAAGTGCACCGCATCATCATTCGCGGCGGCATCTTCATGTACCCGAAAGACGCGCGCGACCCGTCCAAGGCGGGCAAGCTGCGCCTGATGTACGAAGGCAACCCGATGGCCTTCATCATCGAGCAAGCCGGCGGCGTCGCCACCAACGGCCATCAGCGCATCCTCGACATCCAGCCCGCCAAGCTGCACGAGCGCGTGGCGGTGTTCCTGGGTTCCAAGGAAGAAGTGGAACTCGTCACCCGCTACCACGCGGAGTAAGCCCCACAATCAGCCCGTGCCCCGCACGGGCTTTTTTTCGGCCAACCGTCCGACCGGACGGCAACACCCCATCCCGCCAAGCCAACGAGGACGCCGACGTGCCGCTTCCCCAGCTCCTGACCATCGCCCTGGCCGAGCCCTCGCCGCTGCAGGCCCAGATCATCCGCCATGCCCTGAACGAACTGGGCATCCGCAATGTGGACGTGTTCCACAACGGACAAGCCTTGCTGCAGCACCTGCAGCAGCACACCCCGGACGTGGTGATCAGCGCGCTCTACCTGCCCGACATGACCGGCACCGAACTGGTCTATGCGCTGCGGGCACAGCCCGCCCACCTGGACCGTCCGTTCATCCTAATCTCCAGCGAGACCAAGCCGCACTACCTTAACCCGGTACGCCAGGCCGGCGCGCTGGCGATCCTGCCCAAGCCGTTCACCACCGCCCAGCTCGACAAGGCGCTCGGCAACGTGCTGGAGTACCTCAACAGCGATCCGATGCTGAACGAGTGCGACGAGGATTTCAGCATGCTGAAGGTGCTGATCGTCGACGACAGCGCCACTTCGCGCCGCCTGATCCGCACCGTGCTGGAAAAAATCGGCTTCGAGCAGATCGCCGAAGCCGAGGACGGCAGCGAGGCGGTGCCGCTGATCAACGCCACCCACTTCGACCTGGTGGTGACCGACTACAACATGCCGCACATGGACGGCAAGCAACTGGTGGAGTACATCCGCACCCAGAGCATGCAGTTCACCGTGCCGATCCTGATGGTCTCGAGCGAAACCGACCAGCGCCGCCTGGCGGCGGTGCAGGACGCCGGGGTGTCGGCAGTGTGCGACAAGCCGTTCGACACCGCGGTGATCCGCCAGTTAGTCAGGCAGTTCGTCGCCGAGCGCACCTGACCCGAGGGCGTGGCGCGGTCAGCGCGGCGCCACCCAGACCAGCCGGCTGCGGCTCTTGTCGTCACCCAGTGCCTGACGGCGCCAGTAGCCGGCGCTGTTCGCCACGCCATCCAGCCACGGCAACTCCGGCACCTGGCAGCGCGTCACCTCGATGAACCCCGCCTTGAGCAGCGCGCCACGCCCTTTCTGACGCGTTTTGGGACAGGTCGGGTGCGTGGCCGCCGCCACCCATTCCGCCGTGGAGCCCGCTTCCCATACCGCTTCCAGCGTCACCTTCGGCTGCGTCATCATGGCAAAACCGTTCAACACCGACTCCAACAGCGGACGCCACGGCGCCGGCACGCCGTCGAGTTGCGGCGCCAGCTCGCCGGGGTAGCTGACCGTCAGCGCCCACAGCGGCTCGGGAACCTGCCACCAGTGCGTCCCCTGCCCGGAGAACACCGCCTCTACCAGCACCAGATCGAGCAGCCGGTCAGCGGGCCGATGGCGGATGAAGGCCCCGCCACTGGCCTCGCCGCTCACCTGCAGAAAGAAGGCCTCCGCCGGCAGGATCAGCGTATCCGGCAGATGGGACGGCAGTCGCGTGTGCGCCAACGCCCGCGCCAGTCCGGCGTCGAACTCGGCGATCAGACGGCCGTGCCGGACGTGGCAGCCGTACGCCAAGGCCAGCACCCGCTCGGCCTCGGGCACGCCGTCCGCCTCGCCGTAGACCTGGGCAACCCGCACCAGCTCACGCCCGACCAGTTCGCCGACAGCGTCTTCAGCCAACGTGGCGCTGCCGGGCTGGGAAAAGAGTTGCCCGACGCGCTTGGCCCAAGGCCGGGTCAGGGCGTAACGCTGCACACCGTATTGCATACTCATCGGGATGTCCGCCAAGAAAAAAGGCCGGATTGTAGCCGACCTTGGTTTTGCCGTTCAAAGCCTGAAGCGGGCTCAGGTGCCTTCCACCCGTGGCGCCGCCGGACGCGGCGACTCGGTCTCGGACGCCACTTCGGCGTAGAGCCAGCGGCGGAAATGATTCAACGTCATCGGCCGCCCGAAGAAGAAACCCTGCAGGAACTGGAAGCCCTTGGCGTTGAGGTAGCTCTGCTGCCCCTGGGTTTCCACCCCCTTGATCATCACCTTGAGGCCGAGCTGGGTCGCGTTGACCAGGATGTCGTCGAGGATGTTGCCGCGGAAGCCCTCCTTGCCGATGGCCGAGACGTAGCCCTTTTCCACCTTGAGGTAGTCGAAACCCCAGGTTTGCAGGTAGTGACGGTCGGCGTGGCCGGCACCGAAGTCGTCGAGCGCCAACTGGACCCCCATGGCCTTGAGCTCGCGCACCACCTTGAGGCTCTCTTCGTGCTCTTCCAGCGCGACCCGCTCGGACACTTCCAGCACCAGCTGGATGTGCTTGTCCTTCAACACCGACAGCAGCAACCGGCAGTCCTCGATGATGTCGCGCGTGGTCAGGTGGCTGGCGGATATATTGACGCCGACCACGAACCCCGCTGGCAGCATCATCTGCCCCAGCTCGTGGCCGACGCAGCGCAGCAGGTAGCGGGTCAGCGCCACGATCAGTCCGGCCTCCTCCGCCGCCGGAATGAACAGCTGCGAGGGGATGAAGCCCTGCACCGGATGGCGCCAGCGCGCCAGCACCTCGACACCGATGCAATGACCGGACTGGGCCGTGACGATGGGCTGGTAGTGGACGAAAAACTCGCGCTTGCGCAGCCCTTGGGCGATCTCCCAGTTATTGGAATTACGGCTGTCCTTGGTGCTGTTGATGGCCCAGCCCAGAGCACCCCCCGCCAGCAACGCCATCAACAGCGGCGCCAGCAACCCGCCCATGGCCAGCGCCAGCCGCGACTCCAGCGTCACCAGCAGCACCCCGACGAGGACGCACAGCACCATGGCCGAGACATAGACGGCCCACGCGGGAGCCCCCAACAGCGCCCGGCCCCACACCATTTTCAACTTGCGCATTCCGCCTCTCGCCCCATGACTGATTTCATCCTGCTCGTCCAGCGTCGTGTGCGCTACCGCCACCCCGCTGTGGATGGCGAGCTCTCAGGATAATGTCACATTCATCGTAGATAAAGACCAAGCTGGTTTTATTCGTTCCGCCCGGCTGTTCCGCCGGCCACGGCATACGCCCGATGACAGGCGGCACCCGGCCCCGCTACCATGGACGCCCCCAGCAACAGGAATAGCGCATGGAACGGATCGGATTTATCGGCCTGGGCCTGATGGGTCAGCCCATGGTCAGGCGGCTGCTGGCCGCCGGGCATCACGTCACCGTCTGGAACCGCAGCCCGGAGAAAAGCCAGGCACTGGCCGGACACGGCGCCCACATCGCAACCAGCCTGGCCGAACTGGCTCGCGACTGCACCCTGCTGATGAGCTGCGTGTCGGATACGCTGGCCGTCGAAGCGGTGGTGCTCGGCGCGGACGGCCTCGCCGCGCACGGCCGCCCGGATCAGCTGCTGGTCGATTTTTCCAGCATCGAACCGGCCGCCACGCGCGAGATGGCGGCGCGACTGGAGGCGCAGTGCGGCATGCACTGGGTCGATGCACCGGTGTCGGGCGGGGTGCGCGGGGCGGAAAGCGGCCAACTGGTGATCATGGCGGGCGGGCAGGAAGACGACATCGCCCGCCTGCGCCCGCTGGCGGCGGCACTGTGTCAGCGTCTGACCCACATGGGCCCGGTCGGAGCCGGCCAAGTCACCAAGGTATGCAACCAGCTGATCGTCGCCGCCAACGCGCTGCTGATTGCCGAGGCGGTCTCGCTGGCAGAAAAATCCGGCGTCGACGCTGCACTGCTGGCGCCGGCGCTGGCGGGCGGCTTTGCCGATTCGCTGCCGCTGCAGATCCTGGCACCGCGCATGGCCAGCCAGCGCTTCGAGCCGGTGCAATGGAAGGTGGCGACCCTGCTCAAGGACCTCGACAACGCGGTCAAGCTGGCACGCGAGGCTGGCGCGAGCTCGCCCCTGGCGGCGCTGGCCGACCAGCTGATGCGCCTGCACGCCGGACAGGGTCACGCTCAGGCCGACCTGAGCACTGTGGTACAACTGTATCGGGAGCCCTGATACGGCACTGTGGCTGCCTGCCACGTGGGCGGCGGAGTGAAATTTTCCGGATGCCCGCGACAAGACACACGCAAATCAATCACTTAGAAAGGCTGTTTGGCGGAATAACTTGCCAGGCGGCTTTTTTTCCCGTACTATCCGGCCTCTTGAAGTTTCAGCCGGGCTTCTTCGTTGTTCTCCCCCTGCAGTTAGCAGTTCACGCCTTTGCCCCGCTCAAACAGAGTTTCATCGTCCCTGACCGCTATTTTAGGCTTCGACCACGGAATGCTCCTTTTCCGGACCGCTGTTCGCCGCTTGCTTGGTTAGTGCCGATGAGTCGGGTGACCCGATTTTGAAGATGGTCACCGCATCCCGCCTATACCAGGCCAAGTGACGCCGGACATGCCGGCACTGAAAGGACATCATGCATTTTGCTGATCTGGGCCTCGCCCCCGCTATTACCTCCGCTCTCGACGCTGCCGGCTACACCACCCCGACTCCGGTTCAGGCCGCCTCGATCCCGGCCGCGCTGGCTGGCCACGATCTGCTGGTTTCGGCACAGACCGGTAGCGGCAAAACCGCCGCTTTCCTGCTGCCCTCGCTGCAGAAGCTGACCGAACGCTCCACCGGCTCGGGCCAGGGCCCGCGCATCCTGGTGCTGACCCCGACCCGCGAACTGGCCCAGCAGGTTGAAAAGAACGCCACCGAATACGGCAGCCAACTGCGCTGGCTGCGTACCGTGTGCCTGGTCGGCGGCGCCTCCTTCGGCTACCAGATTCGCGCCATGGCGCGCCCGGTTGACATCATGGTTGCCACCCCGGGCCGCCTGATGGACCACATGCGTTCCGGCCGTATCGATTTCTCGCGACTGGAAATGCTGATCCTGGACGAAGCCGACCGCATGCTCGACATGGGCTTCATCGAAGACATCGAAACCATCGTCAAGGCCACCCCGGACAGCCGCCAGACCGTGCTGTTCTCGGCCACGCTGGACGGCACCGTCGGCAAGCTGGCACAGAAGCTGACCCGCGACCCGCAGCGTATCGAAATCGCCCGCGAAGAAACCGGCGGCAACATCGAAGAACACCTGCTGTACGCCGACGACAACCGTCACAAAGAGCGTCTGCTCGACCACATTCTGAAGGAAGCCGGCTTCGACCAGGCGGTGATCTTCACCGCCACCAAGATCGGTTCCGAAGAGCTGGCCGACAAGCTGTCGGACCAGGGCTACGCTGCCGCCTGCCTGCACGGCGACATGCCGCAGAACTGGCGTAACCGCACCCTGAACGACCTGCGTCGCGGCCGCGTGCGCATCCTGGTGGCCACCGATGTTGCTGCGCGCGGCATCGACGTGCCGACCATCACCCACGTGGTCAACTACGACCTGCCGAAGCAGGCCGAAGACTACGTGCACCGCATCGGTCGTACCGGTCGTGCCGGTCGTGACGGCGTGGCGATCACCCTGGCCGAGTCCAAGGAATTCCACAAGGTGCGCCGCATCGAGCAGTACCTGAAGCGCCAGATCACCGAAGGCGTGATCGAAGGCATGGAACCGACCCGTCGCCCGCCGAAGGGTGGCCCGCGCCGCGCCGGTAGCGGCAAGCCGGGTGAGCGTCGTGGCGGCGGCTACGGCGGCAACAACCGCAAGCCGGGAGGCAGCGGTGGCTACGGTAACCGTGGTCCGCGCCAGGGTGGCAGCGGCGGCGGCTACGGCAACCGCACCACTCGCGCCGCCGACTAAGCGGCAGCAATGAAAAATGGCGACCTCGGTCGCCATTTTTCTTGCCTGTCGTTCCGGCTCGCACTTTTCTTATCTTCGCTCAAGGATGCATCGCCTTGCTACGGGCATCCTGCCAACTGTTCACCCACATGACAGGACCCCTACCATGAGCGAATTGCCGGTACTCGACAACAACGTCTTCCCCTTCGACGCGCGCGGCGTAGCCAAGCGTTTCCGTCATGCCGCCATTTTCGGCGCCATCGAATCGCTGTACGACGGCGACACCATGCGCTTCATCAACGATCACGATCCGCTGCCGCTGCTGGACCAATTGCGTCAGCGCTACGGCCACCAGCTGACCTTCAGCTACGTCGCCCGCGAGCCAGGCAACATCGTTATCGATTTCAAGGTGCAGCTGGGCGAGCAGGCGGCCGACGGCCAGCAGCAAGCCGTAAGTGAAGCGCCGGCCCAGGGCGGCGGTTGCGGCGGCGGCGGTGGCTGCGGCTGCTCCGGCCACTAAGCCCTGCCCCGACACACCATGACGCCGGTCCCGCTTGTGCGGGGCCGGCGTTTTTTTGTGCCCTGCGTCACGGACGCCGAGCAAAGCTCAGGCGGCCGCGACGAGTACCGCTAGCTCGGCCAGCCCGTACTTCCCCCGTGCCCTGTTGCACGCCTCGGTATAGGCCTCGAACTCACGGCAGGTCGACGAGCGCTGCGGGTAGATAGCACAGCCTCGCCCTGCAAGGCCACACAACGCGGCGAGTCGGACCAGGTGCCGCGCATGCAACGGCGAAAATCGTTGATTTTTTCGGTGAGAGGCAGCGGGACCGGACCGCCGCCGTCATCGGCTTCGGCCCAGTAGAACGAGGCGCGGAAGGCGGCGCAACAGGCGCCGCAACGCAGACACGGATTGCTCTTTTCGCTCATGATGGAAAAAGAAACACAAAACGCACCAGGCGGCACCTTGCCGCCGCTGAAACGGCCCGCCATGTGGGCGGACAGGATTTTTCCGCAACGCCAGAACACCGTCAAGCAGAGCCCCTGAAGGAGCCCATCGTCCCGACGCCCACGGTCGGCACGGCATGGTGGCCGTTACAGTGGTGTCGGTCTGGTCCGCAGCTTCGATGCCGAGCCCCCTCCTCCGTCGCCAACCGTACGCTATCGCCCTTCAAACCGACACCGCAGGCCGGGACGCCCGCCGATCCGCATCGCCAGAGGCGAACACACCACCGCTCGCGTCAGTCACGGCAATGTAGCCCCGACGACACAGTGGCCACCGGATATTTTATGAAGCGCCGTTAACACTTTGCCCCCTCTGCGCATCCGTCCGACAGCGCCCTTTCCCCTCGCCACGATGCGGCATAATCCTTTCCGGACAAGGGCTTGCCATGTCCCGACACCATGCGCGGCACGGCCCCGAAGCCGGCCCCTCACCCCTCCCGCGTCACCATCCTCCGGTACTAAACATTTGCTAACAGTTTGCCGCCCCACGACCTCCGGGGAGTGCCTACACTAGGCTCATCAACACACGGGAGAACGATCATGCTGCTGAAGAAATGGATTGCCGTACTGTCGCTGGGGCTCGCGGCCACCGCCGCCCAGGCACATTCCGACGCCGTCTTGGGTGGTGCGCTCGGTGGTGCAGCCGGCGCCGTCATCGGCTCGTCCATCGGCGGGCGTGACGGAGCCATCGTCGGCGGTGCCCTGGGTGCCGCGACCGGGGTCGCCATCAGTCAGCGCCCCTACTACTACGAGCCGGCACCCGTGGTTTATGCCCCGCCGCGTCCGGTGGTGGTCGAGGAGCCGGTCTACGTCCGCCCGCGCCCGGTCATCATCGAACGCGAGCGCTACGTGGATTACGGCCCGGGCCCGTACTGGGCAGGCCGCCCGGAATGGCGGCATCACGGCTGGAAGCATCGCGGCTGGGAACGCCGCGGCTGGGACGACTGATCACTGACTGACGCCCCCAAGAACAAGGCGGTGCCCTACGGCGCCGCCTTTTTGCTGCCTGACGCCGGCCGCTCAGCTCCAGCGCTTGCCCGCCAGCGCCGAGGGGTTATTGGGCAGCTCGGTGAGTTGCCGCACCTGCTACGGCGGCGCGCAGCGGGACGGAGGCATGGTCTGGGTCTCCAACGTTGGCCGAAGCCCCCCTGGCAAGGCGGTGTTTCTCCATCATAATCAAGGGCAAGGAGCCGTGCCGCCCGTTCGGCCTGCCCTCGTCAGGAGAATCCGCCATGCCTCTGCGCTCCATCCTCGCCGCACTGCTGCTGGGCCTCGTCAGCCTCGCTTCGGCCAACCCCTACCCCAGCCAGCTTTATCCCTTGCAGTTGACCCAACTGGCGCGCGGGCTGAACCACCCCTGGTCGCTGGCCTTTCTGCCCGACGGACGAATGCTGCTCACCGAGCGCGCCGGTCGCCTGCGCCTGCTCGATGCCCAAGGCCGGATAGACCCGCAACCGGTGAGCGGCGTACCAGCGGTGGTCGCCGTGGGCCAGGGCGGGTTGTTCGACGTGCTGCCGCACCCGCGTTTCGCGGACAACCACCTGATCTATCTCAGCTACGCCGGCGGCACGCCCGAAGCCAGCAGCACCGAGATCGCCCGCGCCCAACTCGACGGCCACGCGCTACGCGACCTCAAAGTGATCTTCCGCCAACTGCCGCGCTCCGATTCCGACCACCATTACGGCGGCCGCCTGCTGTTCGACCGCGCCGGCAAGCTCTACCTGTCACTGGGCGACCGCGGCGAGGACGCCCGCGCCCAGCGCCACAACGATCACGCCGGCTCGGTCATCCGCCTCAATGACGACGGCAGCGTGCCGCCCGACAATCCCTGGGTCGGTCATCCCGGCTGGAAGCCGGAGAAATTCACCCTCGGCCACCGCAATCAGCAAGGCATGGCGCTCAACCCGCGCAGCGGCGCCATCTGGACCCACGAGCACGGCCCGCAGGGCGGCGACGAGGTCAACGTGATCCGCGCCGGCGCCAACTACGGCTGGCCGGTGATCACCTACGGCAAGACCTACGGCCTGGGCCTGCCGATCGGCGAAGGCACGCACAAGGCCGGCATGGAACAGCCGCGGAAGGTATGGGTGCCGTCGATCGCCCCGTCCGGCATGGCGTTCTACCAGGGGAAACCGTTCGCGCGCTGGCAGGGTGACCTGCTGATCGGCGCCTTGAAGGGGGAGATGCTGGTGCGGCTGAAACTGGACGGCGACAAGGTGGTAGCTGAAGAGCGCATGTTGAAGGGCGTGCTGGGGCGAATCCGCGACGTGCGCGTCGGCCCGGACGGCCTGGTCTACCTGCTCACCGATGAGGACGATGGCCAGCTGGTGCGGGTCAGCCCCGCGCCCACGCGCTGAGTCGCCGGCCATGCCATGATCGGACTGGACGGCAACGCCGGGTAGCGGCTCGCCACGACCCGCAGCCCCGAGCGGTGTGCGTCAGAACCGTTCGTGCTCGGTCAGGTAGCGCCACTGCCCCTGCTCCAGATCGCCCAGCGCGATGCGGCCGATGCGGATGCGCTTCACCGCCGTCACGCGCAGGCCGACCAGCTCGGCCATGCGGCGGATCTGGCGCCGCACCGGGTCGCGCAACACGAAGCGCAGCTGGCTATCGCTCTGGCGGCTGACCTTGACCGGCTTGAGCGCTTCGCCGTCCAGGCTCAGGCCATGGCGCAGCTGCTCGAGCATGGCATCGCTGACCTCACCCTCGACCCACACCAGGAACTCCTGTTCGAAGTCGGCTGCCTTGGCCATCAGCGCTCGCGCAATGCGGCCATCCTGGGTCAGCACCAAGAGGCCGGACGAATCGACGTCGAGCTTGCCCGCCGGCGCCAGGTAATTGAGATGTTTCTTCAGGAAGGTATAGCCGGAACGGTCCCTGGGCGAACGGGTCTCCGGCTTGATCAACTGCCACGCCGGGCGCTCGCCGGCCTCCGACGGACCGGAGCCGTAGCCCACCGGCTTGTTGAGCAGGAAGGTGACGCGCTCGGCCTGCAGCGCCATCGCCTGGCGCGTCAGCTCGATGGCCTGCTCCGGGCGCACCCGGCTGCCCAATACATTCACCACCACACCGTCGACCTTGACCAGCCCCATCTCGATGAATTCGTCGGCCTCGCGGCGCGAGCACAGGCCCAGTTCGGTCATGCGTTTGGACAGGCGGACGGTATCGCTCATGGCAGGGGCTTCGTGGTTGGATGGAAAGGAGCGCGATTATCGCGCTTTTTGGCGCGGCGCGCGCGGCGAATCTTCGGCCAACCTTGAGGCCGGCCACAAAAAAACCCGGCGGGATCGCTCCGGCCGGGCTTCTCTGAAACGGCGACTGACCAAATCAGCCCTTGACCACCGCCGCGATGGCATCGGCCACGTAGTCGATGTTCTTGCTGTTGAGCGCGGCCAGGCAGATACGACCGGTGGAAACGGCGTAGATGCCGAACTCGTTCTTCAGACGCTCAACCTGCTCCACGGTCAGGCCGGTATAGGAGAACATGCCGCGCTGCTTGATCACGAACGAGAAGTCCTGGGCCACGCCCTTGGCCTGCAGCTTCTCGACCAGGCTCGAGCGCATGGCGCGGATGCGGTCGCGCATGCCGGCCAGTTCGTCTTCCCACTGCTGACGCAGTTCCGGGCTGGACAGCACGGCCGCCACGATGGCGCCGCCGTGGATCGGCGGGTTGGAGTAGTTGGTGCGGATCACGCGCTTGAGCTGCGACATCACGCGGCCGGCTTCTTCCTTGGACGCGGTCACGATCGACAGCGCGCCGACGCGCTCGCCGTACAGCGAGAAGCTCTTGGAGAACGAGCTCGACACGAAGAACTGCAGGCCGGAAGCCGAGAACAGGCGTACCGCCACGGCGTCGGCGTCGATACCGTCGGCAAAACCCTGGTAGGCCATGTCGAGGAACGGCACCAGGCCGCGGGCACGGCAGGCTTCCACCACCTCAGCCCACTGCGCGTCGCTCATGTCGGCGCCGGTCGGGTTGTGGCAGCAGGCGTGCAGCACGATCACGGAGCCCGCGTCCAGACCCAGCAGGAACTCCTTCATCGCGGCGAAGTTCACGCCACGGGTGGCCGCGTCGTAGTACGGGTAGTTTTCCACCACGAAACCGGCGGACTCGAACAGCGCACGGTGGTTTTCCCAGCTCGGGTCGCTGATGTAGACCTTGGACGACGCGTTCAGGCGCTTCAGGAAGTCGGCACCGATCTTCAGGGCACCGGTACCGCCCAGCGCTTCGGCGGTCACCACGCGGCCGCTCTCGGCCAGCTCGCTGCCGGCGCCGAACAGCAGGTTCTGCACGGCCTGGGCGTAAGCGGCCGGACCTTCGATCGGCTGGTAGCCGCGCGGCGGCATGGCTTCCAGGCGGGCCTTCTCGGCGGCCTTGACGGCGGCCAGAAGCGGAATCTTGCCGTTGTCGTCGTAGTACACGCCCACGCCCAGGTTTACCTTGGTGGCACGGGTGTCAGCGTTGAAGGCTTCGTTCAGGCCGAGAATGGGGTCGCGCGGCGCCATTTCCACGGCGGCGAAGATCGAAGTGGTCATCAGGGGCTCCATGAGTATTGCCGATTGCGGCAACGTCACCGGGTCTGTGCAGGAGGCCGGTCGACGCTGCAGGGGATAAAAACGAAATCCCACAGAGTTTACCACGCCGCCGCCGCGATAGAACGCCGCCGGGCAGGCAAATCGCGACGGCAAACGTCAGAAAATGGCGCCAGGCAAGGACACGGCGCCAGGCTCACCACGCTCACGGCTCACCCCGCCGCCTTTTTGTGACGCCAGACCGCGATCAGCGCTCCCAGCTTTGCCCGGCGCGGCAGGCGCTCGTCCGACAGCGCCTCGAGGAAGTCCGACAGGCGTTTCGACTTCACCACGGTATAGAGCGTCAGCCAGGTGGTCGGAATCAGCGTCAGCAGGAAATACCACACCCTGAGCGGAAACGGACTGTCCGCTGCGGCCAGCAGGTTCATGCCGAGAAAACCGGTGGTGATCGAACCGATCAGGCCGAAGGTTGTGACGATGGTCAGCCGCACCACGGTATTGGCCTGGCGGCGCAGACTGTCGCTGTCGAGGTATTCGCTCATCTCGCGGATTTCGTCGCGCACCTCGTCGAACAAGGCGGCGGTGCCGAGATGGTCGGTACACATGCGGAACAAGGCTCTCGATTGCGCCAGGTCCGACAGCTCGTGGAACCAGTAGCGGTGGGTAAAGCGCAGGAAAATCTCGAACAGCTGGCGGATCACCCGCTTGAATTCCTTGACCGATTCCGCGTGATGGATGTCGAGCCGGTTGAGCGCCTCGACCAGCCGGTCCGAAAACATCAGCAGGCTCGCCTTCTGGAAATGCGCGATCAGAAACAGCAGGAAATACTGGTGCCGGAACTGCGCCAACAGCCCGGTCTCCGCGCCGGTAAACACCGGCGAGGCCGCATCGCCGACCATCACCAGGGCATGGCCACAGCACAAAAACCGCGTCGGCGGACCGTCGACCCGGTCCCCCCAATAACGGTCGTAGCAATAGCGCTGCTCGAAGTCGGCAACGTGCCGGTCGGCGTACGGCAAGCCCGACTGCTCACTGGCCGCGGTGAGCAACCCTAGGCGGATGAAGTCGCTGCGCGACAAGGCGCGAGGATCGTCCAGCGCCAGGTAGGCGATCACCGGCATGCGGTAATACTCGAGCTGGCGGTAACGGATCAGGCCGGGTTCGTCGGCATGGTCCAGCACCAGCGGCCGCAGCAGAAAATCCCAATGCGCCGCGATGCACGGCGCCCGATGGCGACCGACAAAGGACAGGTACTTGTCGCGCTTCTCGAAGTCGGACGCCGCCAGCGTGCCGCCATCCGCCCCCAGCCACTCTACGCGGTGCAGACAGTGCATACCCTGCCCTGATTCGTCCCAGCCGGCCGGATAAGCCCGGCCGAACCGGTACAGCGTGTCCTGCGCCTGGAACAACGTCAGGTCGTCGCCTGCCACCTCGACCACCAGTTGCACCACATCGATGTCGAAGAAAAAATGCAGATCGACCCGCGCCACCTGCAACGTCAACGGTGCGCTACCCGGCTCCGGCACAAGCCGCACCGCAGCGATGTCACGGCGACGGAACACCCGCATCGGCGAGGCACCAGCGACGCGGCCTTGGCGCGCGGTGCGACTCTCGCCGTACAGAAAGCGCTGGACATGCGGCAGAAAGGTGATGAACTCGTGGTACTGCTGGGCATGAAACCGCGCCGGATCGTCAGGGAAAACGTCGTCGATCTCGTGCCAGGGGTTGTCGGCTCCGCTTTGCTGCAACAGCTCCCAGTGCTTCTGGATCTGGCTACCCGCATGGATCGGCATCAATTGCAGCGGCCACACCAGAATCTGGCGGAAATGGCGTACCCGTTTTTCGGTGGGGGAATGGGCTTCTGGCATCGTGAGTTCCAGTGCGGGTTATCGTCGTCACAGACAGCGACATCGCACTCCCTGACAAAGATCAGCGGGTGACATGTCGAATCGATAAAACCTAGCACAAGCCGGCCTGGTTTTCATAGCGCGCCAGGGAACAGCTTCCTGCCGCAAGACAAGCGCCATGCAATGCCTCTGCGCGCCAGATGCCGACTAACTCCGTTCAAGCGCCCAACAAATACAACAAATACATAAATTTATATTGCATAAATTTATTATTATGTTAAACAAATAGCATAATCAATTCGATTATACGGAGAGCCCTCCTTAGGGGGAGGCCGCCGCCAGGGCAATCTACAGGAGGAAAAGCATGGATGCATACATGGGCACGATCACGGTCTTCGGCTTCAACTACGCACCCCAAGACTGGGCGCTATGCCAAGGCCAAACCTATCAGGTCTCGCAATACGAAGCACTGTACTCCTTGCTAGGCACCCTCTACGGCGGCACTGCTTCGCAAAATTTCAAGCTACCCAACCTGACTGGCCGCATGCCCATCGGCACCGGACCCGCCCAGCCAACCTACAACCTGCCCGCCTATAATCCTGGCCAGTTCGGCGGCACCCAGAATGTCGCGCTGAGCGTCGCCAATCTGCCTGCTCACTCCCACACTGCCACCTCGATGGCCGTGGCCTTCCACGCCGCCGGCACACCGACGCCAGCCACGCCGGCCAGTACGCCTAGTGCCTCCAACCCCTACTTGGGTGCCTCCGGCGGCGGTACGGGTCTGGCAAATATCTGGTCCTCCGCCCTGAACAATCCCGTCAGCGTTCAGGGGCTTTCCGCGACAGGTAACACCGACCTTACCGGCGGCAACTCACCGGTGAGCGTGCTCAACCCCTTCCTCGCGCTCAATTTCTGTATTGCTATCAACGGACTCTATCCGGTCCGTCCCTGAACCCACGACAACACGCCAACAGCGGGCAGAAGGCAGCACGCGCCATGCCCGCTGTTTTGAACTGAAAGATACCGTCATGCTGGCAACCTTATGCGCCGACGACTTCATTGGTCTGGTCGGCCAATACTGCTCCTTCCAGAGCGAACACCACCCGGAACTGACATTGCAGATCCAGGCCGTCAAACTGAGACCCCAAGCTCAAACACCCAGTGCGACTTCGCGCCGTACACCTTTCGTCGTCGAACTGGCGGCCTCTCCAAACACCACTGTGGTCGATGCGGTCGGCCGCCTCACCCTGCCAAGGCATGGCACTGTTGAAACACGCCAGCTGGATTTGGTCTGGATCGGCCGGGTGATCCCGGCCGGACGCGATCCGTCTCTGGCCTACTTCCAGCTGCCATTCAACTGAACAGCCCCCCCTGCGCGGTCTTGCGAGAAGCCTGCATCGGGGTACCACACGAGCTTGTCGGCGATATCCCCCGCCTCTTCCAGGACAAAACCGAGCTGTTGATAGAGCCGCCGAGCCTGAACATTGCTGTGCCATACCACCACGGCCAGAGGAGCGCGTACCTCTCTGGCCGCTTGCTGCAAACCCGTCAGCACCTGTTTCCCATACCCCAGACCACGTACGTCGGGCAACAGAGTCAGAAAGATGATGCGGATCTCGTTATGGCCAAAATCCACCATCACCACGCCGATCCGGGAAAGCGTCTTTTCAATGATGAAATGCATCGCATTGGGATAGTTGTTGCCCGCCCCTTGAAGTAATACCTGGTACTGCTGCTCCTGTACGGTCCGGATCAGGTCGTCTTCACCATCGATCAATTGCAGATCGGGTCGTGCGTTGCGATACAACTGCGCTATGAAGGCGGCATCGCTTTGTCTGGCCGGCCGCAGCGTCAGTCCCTGCGCCAGTGAAGATGAGTTCAAGATAGTCGTCACTGCCCGCTCCTTTTCTAGTTCAATCCCATTGCAGAAAACCGGGCATTCCGGGCATCGTCAACCTGACAGTCGCACGCCAGCCCTCTTCCGATTGGCCCTGACAACCAGCCCACGCAACACCGCCACGCTTCGCCATAGCTCTGCGGCCTTCCTGCCTAGCGCTACAATCCAGCCTCACGCTGCACCGCAGCCAGCAGATAACGAATCATGCGGCCCAACATGCTGTGACGTTCACCTTGCAAGCGTGCCACACCGGCCATTTCCCTCAACGGAGGTGCTTGGCCGTCGCAATGCTCCAAACGCACCCGGAAGGTTGTCGACAATAGCGCAAGGCCATGCTCTCGTAACTCGGTCGGAATCGGTCCGCCGTAACTGGAGGCAAGCAAGGGCTGATCCAGTACAGTCAGGTTGAGACGGTCGATCGGCCCCAAACGGCAGGACACGGCCCAATGCTCACCGCCATCGGCGACGAATTTGGCCACCTGCCCCTGTCGTAAACCCGCCAGCGCCGCTTCATCGACAAAGGCCTCGCCCTTGACGCCATGAGGACCGACGACGTCCAGCAAGCGTTCACCTTCGGCAATCATGGTCCCGACCTGTAACGCCTCGCTGCTATCCACCACTCTGCCGGCAAATGGGGCGACCAGAGCCAACCGGACCATCTGCTGACGCAAACTCTTGACCTGCTCTTGCGCCACCTGCCATTGCTTTTGCAAAGCCGGCCCTTGTTGCTGCAGCTCGGTGTCGAACGGCTGCTGCGACGCCTGCCAGGCCAAGGCACGTTCACGCGCTTCGGCCAAGTCCAACTGTGCCGCCAGGACAGGTGAGCGCAAGTGGGCCAGCAACTGCCCGGCCTTGACGGCTTGCCCCTCCCGCACCCACACCTTATCTACCTCCGCCGCGGCCGGCGCATACAAGCCCTGAGATTGCGATGCTCCCAAGACCGCCGGGCTGGATACATCGGACTGCCAGGGCAGCACCAACAGCAACAGCAGCATGCCGAACAGCGCCGCGCTACGCCGGGTCGCCTGCTGCCAGTGCAGTTCCGCACGCCGCCGCCACCAGATCAGCAACTCACCAACGATCGGCCGGATGATGAACCAGCCCAGTTCGACGGCCAGCAGCAGCAAGCCCAGAGCCTTGAAGAACAAGTGGTAGACCAGAAAGGCAATCGACAGGAACAGCACCAGGCGATACAACCAGGTGGCCCAGGCGAACAGAATCAAGCCACGCCGTCGATCCTGCGGAAAATACTCCGGCTCCGGGCCATCCAACCCCAGGACCCAGCGATGCAACTGCCAGCGGGCCAAGGCAAAGGCCCGGGAATGCAGATTGGGCAGCCCCAGGTAGTCGGATAGCAGGAAATAGCCGTCAAAACGCATGAACGGGCTGGCATTCACGGCAAGTGTCGCGAGCCAAGTCGTGGACGCCAGCAAGAATGCTCCGGCCCGCAAGGGACCATCCGACAAAAAATACCAGAGCAAAGTCGCGATGATCGCCAGCAGCAGTTCCGCCAGCATCCCGGCCCCACCGATCAACAGCCGTTGCCTGCGGGACGGCAATTTCCAGGCATCGTTGGTATCGGTGTACAGCACGGGCACCATCACCAGGAACGCCACTCCCATTGCCGGCACCCGGCAGCCAAAATGCCGTGCGGTCAGCGCATGCCCCATTTCATGCAGCACTTTGGCCAAACTCAACGACAGGCCGATGCCGATGGCGGCACTGACGCCGCCATAAGCGGAAAACGTGTGGGTGAATTCATCCCAACGCCGCGACACCATGGCCAAGGCAAAGATCAGCACTCCCGCCATGGCCCACCAGAACCGGGTCTGGAACAGCCAGCCACACCACGGCAGCAGGCGGTTGAGCAGAGTTTCTGGCCGAACCAGCGGAACACGGAAGAACAGGTAGTTTTTCAGCAGCCACATGGCACGGCTTGGACGATTGGCCTCATGCATCTGCCACAACCAGTGGCTCTGCTCGGCAGAGACCGCCATCAACAGCTGATGCCGCGATAGAAAGCTGATCACCGCCTCGACGTCATCCGGGACCAACTGCAGCGATGTCTCGGCATTGACCGCCGCCACGATCACGTCCACCGACCCGAGGGACCAGCGTGACAATACCTCAAAGCTGGCCCAGCCCAACTGATAGAAGCGATTGGCACAAGGATCGTGCAGGACCCAGCTAGGGGAACCGTCCGCTTGCAGCGAGCCGGCATGCAAGGTCAACTCCTGCCGCAATGGGGGCAAAGTACGGGCTGGCATCTACCACCCCAGCCACTGACGTGCCGCCGTTAGCGGGCGACGCAGCGCGTAGTAGATCAACGGGACCCAGTCGCCATACACCCGGGCAGTACCCATCTGACCAAGCCGTGGCTTGTCACCGCTCACGAAGCGCGCCTGCAAGCGGTAGGCCAACAGCCCTCCTTCTACCGCCTCGGCCTTGTAAGCGACACGGATGATTTCGGCATCGTAGGATTCGATCGGCGAGGCATTGGGATACAACGTCACCTTGGCGCCGGGGGCTACATCAATCGCCTCGGCGGCCGGCAACCAGGCGGCCAACTCGACCATGGTCGGATCGGCCAAGGTCATCACCTTCTCCCCCACCGCGACGGCTTTGCCCTGCCAGTCGTTGCGGTCGGAAAACACCACCACTCCGGCTGCCGGCGCGGTCACATGCAGACGCTGCAGTTCGCGCCCGGTGTAATCGGCGGCAATGCTCTTCTCCTCCAGCTTGGCGCGATCCTGCGCCATCGCCAACTTGCCCTTGTCGTCGGTCACCGCCAACTGGGCACTGGCCCGGAAACTCTCCTGTGCGGCATCGCGTTCGCGCGCAGCCATGGCGTACTGGCCCGACAGCGCAGTGGCGTCCAGGTCGAATAACGGCGCCCCCTGGGTTACACGCTGATTGGGTTCCACTGCGATATGGTCAATCACTCCCGCGATGGGCGCGCGCAATAGCAGCGGCTTTTGCGGTACCACTTCCGCCCGCGCCAATACGGTCAGACGTATCGGCAGGCAAACAATCAACAAAGCCACCAGCAACAACTTGCGTTGCCGAGAGCCGGGCCGCAGCCACTGCATGGCCTCTTCACGCCAGTTACGTCGCGGCAAGAAGAGAGACAGAGCATGACCATAGCCATGCGCCAGCTCTTCAGCCAGCTTTACCTCATACTCGCTCCAGGCCGACTCTCTGGCCAGCAACAGTGCCCCCTGCCCTCGCAGACGTAGCCACAGCGCATGCTCGGGAAACCACAAGGACCATTCGGCGGCCAGCCTTTCCGGCAGATCGTCCGCGGACACAACCTGGCTGGACCGGGAGTCCACGACTGTCGCCACATGCCGGAAGACCCCTCCCAACCACTGCATGTAGGGGGCCGTAGGGTCCAGTTCAGCCAGTCCCGACAAGGCACCCACATGGCGGTGCACGCCTTCGCGCCACAAGGCTGCTTGCCGATAGGACAGCAATTGCTGACTTTCGTTGACGACGATGAAACCCAGTTGCGCAACGTTGACCGCTTCCCGCGCACGGTGCAGCAGCTGCAACAGGCTGGCCAGTTCTCGACTTTTGTCTGCGTGCCCCATGCCCACCCTATTTGAAGCTGGCCCAGCCGCTCATGCCCGGCAACAGATTGCCCGCATTGCTGTCGATCACACCCACCGCCAGAATGGACTGGCTGACGGGATCGATCTGCGCGCCGAGACGTTCTATCTTGGCCGGGAAGCTCGTTCCCAGCTCATCGACAGCCACAGTGAAACGGCTGCCGGATTTCAACGTACTCAACCATTTGGACGGCACCAGCATGCGCAACTCCAACGGTCCGGAGTCGACAATATCCAGCACGGGGTTGCCCGGACTGACATATTGATGGACGGCAGCGACACGCCTCGCCACCCGGCCATTGAACGGCGCACTGATCACGCATTTGCCGACAACGGTCTGCATATAACGGGTATCGGCCGCCGCCTCTTTTGCTTTGCCCTCGGCCTGTGTCACCTCCATCACCCCGATGGAGTTGAGTTTTGCCAGTTGATTGTTGACCTTGGCCAACTGGTTGGCGGCCTCCAACGAAGCCTGGGCCTTATTCAACTGAGCCCGATAGCTGCTGCAGTCGAACTCGACCAAGGTTTGGCCGCGCTTGAAACTTCCCCCTTCCGATACCGGCAAGGCCGCAATTCTGGCTGCGACTTCACCCGACAGGGTCACAGCATTGCGGGCCATCAACTGCACTCGGATACGACCATCGCTGGCATTGGTGACCGCAGCGGCGGGCAGCGGCTTGGCTGGCAATGCGGCTGCCATGGCCCCTGCGCCCGCCAACAGAGAAATCCCTATGATCAGGCAACGGCTCATGACGGGTCTCCCGATACCGTGCTCTTCCAGTGGATTTCCGCCCCTTTGAACGCAGCGGCCAGGGTTGGCAAATCATATCCGGCAGTGCTGTTGGGAAGAGGATCCAGACCCAGGCTCGCCCCCATCAGACCATAAGCATTCTGCAAGTCGCCATAACTCTGATACAACCGCAACGACGAGAACACGGCATTGGCATCGGCCAGAATCGCCGGCAGCCGGCCTTGTGCACCACTGGCTGTCGCGTTGCGGTTTTGCTCATAGATACGCAACTCGACATCGTTCAGCTCTTTTTCCAACGCGAATTGGCGAGTACGCCCCTGAAGGTCGAGGTAGCCAACATGTACCTGGGTCAACACCGCCATGTTCAACGCCATGTGCTGCGCCTTCGCCACTTCCAGCTGCGCTTCGGCCGATCGCGTGATGGGACCGGCACTGAACAAGTTGAGCAGATTCCAGCTGATGCGCAGACCGGCGTCGCTCCACGAGTTGTTGACCAGGAATTTATTGCTGTCGTAATGATGGCCGACGCTGAACTCCAGCCCCGGCAAAAGTTTGGCGATGGCCTTCCGAGTTTCTAGTACGCCGATACGCTCGTTGTAACGTGCCTCGTTGACCTCGGGCCGATTGAGCAGGGCCATCTCCTCCATCTTATCCAGCGTCAACGCCAGAGTCGGTATTGGCATGTCCGAAGGCACCGCTACTTCGAAATCCGCACCTGGTTGCACATTCATGATGGCAGCCAGCCTGGGTTTGGCCTGGGACAAGGTATTGCGGATCATCCCCATTTGACGAATCACATCCAGCAGCTGACGGCGGTAAGTCAGCGCCTCCAGCGGTGAACGCAATTTTTGCTGCTCTACCTGACGCGCATCCTCCAGTGCCTTATTGGCCTCTTTCAGCAGGGAGTCGATACGGCCTTCCAGCTGCTGTGCTCCAACCGCTTGCCACCACGCTTCGCGCACCTGTTGCATCAGTTGCTGCGCCACCTTGCGCTTGCGCTGCTGCAAGATCAGCACGCGATCCGATTGCTGTTGGGCCGTGTAATAACTGACCCCAAAGTCCAGCACATTCCAGCTCAAGTTCAGGTCTGCGGTACGCGTCTGCTTTTCGGTGGAAATGGACGGCACCAGGGATTGCTCACCCGTCGCCACGTTCTGCGAGGACGACGCATTGTCCTTGTCCCGTGCGGTATACCCCGCTGCCAATGCCAGCTTGGGCAGCATATCGAGGCTGGACAAGTCCAGCTGCCGTTGCGCCATCGCCTCTTCCATCAGCTTCACGCGGTAATCCAGGTTGTACTTCAGCGCGCGCGCCATGGCCTCCTGCAGGGTGACAGGCCCATTCAACGCCTCCTGGGTCCTGAACATCGCCTGGCGATCAGCCGCCAGCGTCGCCTGCCTCTCTCCCAAGCTCAGTGGTTTGGGAGTGACTGCACATCCTGTCAAGGCCAGCACCGTCAATGCGGCAAGCAAGCGATAACGACCAGCCGATTCCCTCTGTTTATGTTGTTTTCTCATCCCTGTCCCCTTGTGCTACTGAAATATTGTCTCTGGCGAGACCCGCAATGAGTCGCCCGGCAACCCGATTCAAACCACGTTGTCCGGCTGCAACCATTGCGCCAGTTGTTGCTCGAAAGCGCTTTTGCCATGCTGCAGGAACTGTTCATTGAGAGAGGACTTGCCGGACGCTGGCGATGCCTCTTCCCCTTCTGCCGGTACAGCGGCTTGCCCGTCGGCTTTGATCTGTATATGTGTCACACCACGATGACCGTCTTGGTCCTGCACTGTCACCTCTAGCGACACGGACTTATTCCAACCTGCCGGCACCGTGCCGCTGAAGCGCCCTGTCTTGGGGTCAAACCGAATCCAAGAAGGCAACGGCTGGCCATTGCTCTGCCTTGCACTAATACTGAGAACGACATCGGGGTTACGAGTTAGTACCGTTCCCGGAGGCAAACCAAAGCTGAAGGTCTGTCCTACGATCAACGACCTAACCCCCAGATCGGGCAAGACCTGCAGAGGAGCGCCCTGTGCAAGGGTCAAACGGCTGACGAACGGCAAGGCAAAGCCGTTATCACTCGTCCCCGGCGGGGGCATTTGCCCAGTCGGCAAGCGATTGGGAGCAACGCTGCTGAAATGATCTTGCCCAAAGGCTAGCTGCAGCGGAGGCACAATACTGCGCACCTCATTGGCAACGGAGAAGATGTCGCTTGCAAACATCGCAATGGTATTACTACTGCTCGACGCAACTGCCTCCAACACGATATTGGGCGTAATCGGCGCAATCTCTATGATGGGACTTTCGCTGCTCGGAGCCGCCACAATTTCCGGAGTGACGGTAACAGGGGGCTGTATGACGGGTGTCAAGACTTGATATGCCGTAGCCACTACCTGCTGCTGAATCGCATTACCCGCCATATCGGTCACCCCACCGGCACGCACGGCGATTGCCAACGAACCATCACCTCCCACGCCAGACAATTGCACCAGATAGTGGCTTTCGCTCAATTTGGTAATGGCAGCAACTGAGCCATGGGCACTGCCACTGGTCACGATGCTGATCGCACCAGCGTCGAGCCCCGTAATTGGCTCGGAGAACACCACGTCGTAGCTGACGCTGCTGGCGCTGGTGGAAAGCGTATCCAAGGGGGTAATCGACGCAACCTGTGGCGCCACGGTATCCACGGTTATGGCGTAAGCCGACGATTGCGTGCTGGCATTGCCAGCCAGGTCGGTCGACGTAGCGCGAATACTGTGGCTCCCGTCGCTCAGCGCACTGGTCAGGCTGTAACTCCATGCCCCGCTACCGTCGGCCATGGCGGTACCGACGGCCACGCCATCCACGTACACCGTCACCGCGCTGTTGGCCTCGGCCGTGCCGGTGAGTGTCGGCTGGTTGTTGCCGGTGACACCGTCTGAGCTGCTGCTGCCGGTGTCGGTGGCCGAACTCAGGCCGAGGCCGCTGGGTACGCTGGGCGCACCGGTGTCAATGGAGACACCATAGGCCGTGGACACTCCGCTGTTGACCGCACCACTGCTGGCCATTGCGGTAATCGCATGTGGGCCGTCACTCAGTGTAGTGAGCAGGCCAAAACTCCAAGCCCCAGTGCCATCCGCCGTGGTCACACCAACGCTGACACCATCCACATAGATGGTGATATCGCTATTGGCGATGGCGGTGCCAACGATGGTGGGCGTGCTGTCGCTGGTCACTCCGTCATGGTTGTTACTGCCGGTATCGGTGCCTGGGCTCAAGCCGCTCACCGTTGGAGCCGGCAACTGCATGATCACATTGCGGGACACTACCGCGCTGTCCTTGGCACCATCGTTGATGGAGATGCTGATCACGCGGGTGCTGGTGTTCGGTGATGCCGAGGAGTCCGAATAGGTTACCGCGCGCAAGGCCGCCTGCCATTCCGCCAGCGTGGCGGTGGCACCGCTGGAGGTCAGCGTCAAGACCCCGGTGCCGGCGTTGTAGCTACCCACGATGTTGCCGTAGGTGCTGCTGTCGGTGTTGCTGAACGCCAGCACGTCCTCGCTGCTCTGGAAGTTGCCGGTGATCGCCACGTGGGCGCTAGACAAGGTCGTGTTATCCAGATCCGACACCGTCAGGCCGCCGTCCACCGCCACCGGGGCCGGCGTGCTGCCGATTACATAAGTACCGGAGCCACTGGAGGTCGTCGCGATCGGGGTCTGGTCAGTCTGGGTGACCGTGATGGTGCGGGTCACCGTCGCGCTGCTCTTGCTGCCGTCGTCGACCTGGAAGCTGACGGTGCGCGTGGCGCTGCTGGGCGTGATCGCCGTATCGGTGTAGGTGATCGCACGTAGCGCCGCCTGCCATTGCGCCAGCGTCGCGGTGGCACCGCTCGAGGTCAGCGTCAGCACTCCGGTGCCGACGTTGTAGCTGCCCACGATGTTGCCATAGGTACTGCTGTTGGTGTTGCTGAACGCCAGCACGTCCTCGTCGCTCTGGAAGTTGCCGGTGATCGCCACCGTGGCGCTGACCAGCGTGGTGTTGTCGAGGTCGGCGACGGTGAAAGCGGGATCGACGGTCACCGGGGTCGAGGCGACGTTGTCGCCGGCGGTGAACGCCGCGCTGCCGCCGCTGGTGGTGGCGATCGGGGTCTGATCGGTCGGGGTGACGGTCACGGTGCGCGTGACGGCGGCGCTGCTCTTGCTGCCGTCGTCGACCTGGAAGCTGACGGTGCGCGTGGCATTGTTCGGCGTGATTGCGGTATCGGTGTAGGTAATCGCACGCAGCGCCGCCTGCCATTGCGCCAGCGTGGCGCTGGCGCCACTGGAGGTCAGCGTCAGCACCCCGGTGCCGGCGTTGTAGCTGCCCACGATGTTGCCGTAGGTGGTGCTGTTGGTGTTGCTGAACGCCAGCACGTCCTCGCCGCTCTGGAAGTTGCCGGTGATCGCCACCGTGGCGCTGGCCAGCGTGGTGTTGTCGAGGTCGGCGACGGTGAGAGCGGGATCGACGGTCACCGGGGTAGAGGGGGCGTTGTCGCCGGCGGTGAACGCCGCGCTGCCGCCGCTGGCGCTGACGATCGGGGTCTGGTCGGTCGGGGTGACCGTGACGGTGCGCGTGACCACGCTGCTGCTGGCGCTGCCGTCGTCGACCTGGAAGCTGATGGTGCGCGTGGCGCTGTTGGGCGTGATTGCGGTATCGGTGTAGGTGACAGCGCGCAGCGCCGCCTGCCATTGCGCCAGCGTCGCGGTAGCGCCGCTGGAGGTCAGCGTCAGCACCCCGGTGCCGCTGTTGTAGCTGGCGACAATATTGCCCATGGTGCTGCCATCGTTGGTGAAGGCCAGCACATCCTCGCCACTGTGGAAGTTGCCGGTGATCGCCACCGTGGCGCTGGCCAGCGTGGAGCTGGCGCTGTCGGTGACCATCAGGCCACTATCCACCACCACCGGGGTGGAGGTGATGTTGTCGCCGGCGGTGAACGCCGCGCTGCCGCCGCTGGTGGTCACCACCGGCACCACCGCCACGCTGACGGTGGAAGCTACGGCTAGCGTGGTGGTATCGACGCCGCCGTTGCTGGTACCACCGTTGTCCTTGACGCTGGTCAGCGTCACCACCCGGTTGCCGATGGAGGGGCTGCCGCTGCTGTCGCGATAAGTGATGCCGTTGACCACGCTGCCCGCGGTGCTGGCGGATATGCCGCTGCTGCTGATGGACACAGTGGCGGTGCCGCTGGATACAGAGACGGTAACGCTCAGGCCGTTGCCGCTGGTAGTAAGCGCGTTGCCGTTGGTCAGCGCCACATTGCTGCCGTCGATGGAGAGAATTTCGCTGCTACCGTCTTGCAGACCGGACACGGTCAGCGTCAGCAGGATCACACTCTGGCTGGATTCGACGGTGCTGATGCTGGCGCCGCTGAACACCGCCACCGCGGAGCCGCCCATCGTGAAGGTGGGGTTGGAGGCGGTGGCGCTGCCGGTAGGTGCGTCGTTTACCGCCGCCATCGCCACCGTCACATTGCTGGAGCCGGTGCCGCCACGGCCATCGTTGATACTGACATTCACCGTGCGGGTGGCGGTGCTGGGGTCGCTACTAGTGTTGTTGTAGGTCAGCGCCGCCGCCAACGTGGCGACCCGCGACGGGGTGCCGTTGCTGTTTAGCGTCACGATCAGGTCATGACCGCTAACGCCATCGCCGTTGGTGGCGATCACGCCGATGGACACGCCGCCCACGGACACCACGCTGCCCACGCTGGTGCCGTTACTAAGCGACACCGTGCCGCTGGTATCGATGCCCAGCACGTCCTCGCCGCTCTGTCCATTGGCGGAGATGTGCACGGTCAAGTTGCCGCTGTTGAAGTTGGGGGTGTCGCTATCCGTCACTGTGACCGCAGTACTGGCATCCAGCTTCACCGCCCCGCCCTTCTCTGTAAAGGTGGGGTTGTCGCCGTTCAGGTTGCCGATCACCGGCGCGGAATCCGCCGCCACCGTCACCGTCTTGGTCACTGCGCTGCTGTTGATCGCGCCGTCATTGATGGCAAAGCTGATGGTGCGGGAGGTGGTATTGGGCGATAGCGAGCTGTCAGAGTAAGTTACCGCGCGCAGGGCGGCCTGCCATTGCGCCAGCGTCGCGGTGGCGCCGCTGGAGGTCAGCGTCAACACCCCGGTGCCGCTGTTGTAGCTGGCCGTGATATTGCCCATGGTGCTGCCGTTGTTGGTAAAGGCCAGCACGTCCTCGCCGCTGTGGAAGTTGCCGGTGACGGACACCGTGGCGCTGGCCTGGGTAATGCTGTCGGAATCGGACAGGGTGATGCCGCTATCCACCGTCACAGCGGTGCCGGTGCCGCTGCTGTAGGCGCTGGAGCCGCCGCTGGCGGTCAGCACCGGCGCAAAACCGAAGTTGATGGCGTCGATGGCGCCTATGCCTATCATGCCCGTCACATTATGGCCGCTGGCCGCCAACACACGGAAGGAATCGATGCCCTGGAAGGCGCTGTTGCCGGACACATTAAAGGTCACCAGCGTGCCGCTGCCTTGCAGCGCGTCGCCGACGTTAAGAGTCAGCGTCGCCCCGCTGACCGCCACACCGTTGATATAGCCGACCAGTTGCAGATTGCCGCCAGAGGTGCCGGAGTCATAGCCGTTGAGCACCACGCCGATGGAGTTCAAAGTGAAGCGGCTGTTGTCGTTGGACTTGACGCCAAAATAGGAGATGGGGATGGTGCCGTCGCTGTAGCCGTCCACTGTTTCCGTGGTTACCGAGCCGGGCTTCTCGATAATGATCACCTGGTTGCCGTTGTTGGTCGATCCCAATTGCAGCGTGAAGTCCCAGCCTTGGACGTCGCCGGCATTCACCACACTACCTGATGGGTTATAGGTGTTGCCATCCGAGATGGTGAAATCGGTGGTACCGGTCACCGGCCGCGCCAGCAAGCCATCATAGTCAAGATGCAGGCCATCCACATCGATCTGGCCAGAGCTGCGCTCCAGCGTCCAGTTGCCACCCAGGCTGGCGGCGCCGGTAGCATCGGTGGACGCCGCCACGTCGGCATGGGTGTAGCTGGACAATGTCGAGACAAAAGTCGCGCCGCTGCCGCCCGCGCCGATATCGCAGCCGTACAGCAGGATATCGCCACCGGGCTGCAAGGCTTGGCCTATCGTAGCCAGTTCGGCCTGATGGCTGGCGATGTTGCCCTGGGTCAATTCCAGACTGCCCAGCATGAGGTCGGCGGATTCGCCGTGGGACAGAATATGGATGGCGGCGTAGCCCTGGTGCTGGCTGGCCCATTGGGCAATCTGGGCCAAACCGTCCTTGCTACTATCGAGTATCACAACCTCTGCGCCGGAGGGCATTTGAGAAAGCAGAGTCTGGTAATTGGCGACGTTGGATTCGACGAACACCACCTGCTTCGCGGTGTTGGCGGGCGCCGGCGCTGCGAGCGATTCCGTCGTGGTGGCGCGGGTATCGGTGGGAGCGGTTGCATCCACCGTTTTGTCCACGACGGTATGCGACGCATCAGGATGTGGCTCGGCAGCGGCCAGCGAGACAGCAACCGCACCGTCGAACATCAATCTGGGTTCCAGCGCTTGCAGTAGCAAGCGAGAGCGCTGATTTGAGGGCAACTGTTTTTTTTCGCTGCCCTGCCCTGCCGATTTCCACCACCCCATGACCGCTCTCCCATTTTCCTTGATCAGAATGCCATTTAAATCAGGCAGTCTCCAAGTAATGACTAAAGCATATCACAGTTAATCAGTATGTCATTCCTTGTCTGAAGTCTGCTCCTCGACGCCTGCAGGGCAATGTCGATATGACTGGATAGCGCTTGAAATAGTCAAAATATCGATATGCACAAATACATAAAGCTATCTGGCCGCTTGGCGATATCACGGCCTCTATCGAATTGCCAGGCCCCTGAAGTGCAGCCACACGCCATGCTCTGAACGCAAAGCGCTATGTCTATCACCCCTTTTTGGCCGGGTTGCACCATGCAATGCCGTCCAGCTATCCCCGTTTTGGCAAAAGAGACAAAGAGGTCATCATTCAGAAAAGAACAGCACCCGATCTGATCGCTGACAGGATAAGACCCTGTTAAGCTGGCCTTTTGGTCTCAGCCATATATCATGAAACTCGAATATTACGGCTACCTGGCCGCCTTTCTCACCACGTCGAGCTTTCTGCCCCAGGTTTTGCACGCCCTGCGCACGCGAGACCTGAGCAGCATCTCGCTGTCGATGTACCTGCTGTTCGTGAGCGGCGTGGCGTTGTGGCTGGCTTACGGCATCCTGCTCGGGGCCGGACCGTTGATTGCGTCCAACGCCGTGACGCTGCTGCTGTCGTCGATCATTCTTGGCTTGAAGCTGCGCGAGGAGATGAGGCGGCGGGCTGGATCGGCGCCGTCAAAGAGGCGGTCGTGAGGGGGTATCGGTGAGGTAAGCGCGGCAATGCTGGGGCTCGCCAGCCGGCCCCGGCCGACAAGCGGGCAGAAGGCCAGACTCTGCATCCCTCTAGACCGGCATCAAGACGCCCCGCCCCCCTGCTATCAGCTAAGCGGCACGCAGCGATCGGCGCCGATGCAGCGCGGTATGGATGCCGGTGAGCAACACCGCGAGCCAGATCGGCGCATAGGTCAGCAGGCTGTCCAGCGACAGCGGCTCGCCCAGCAGCAGCACCGCCAGCAGAAACAGCAGCACGGGCTCGACGTAGCCGAGAATGCCCAGGAGGCCGAGCGGCAAGTGGCGGCTGGCGACCATGTAGCTGGCCAATGCCACGGTGCTAATCAGGCCCAGCCCGGGCAGCAGCAGCCAGAATTTCGGCTCGGCCAGCACGCCCCAGCCGGCCTCGCCCAAGTGCCACAACAGCAGCAGCGCCACCGGGCTCATCAGGGCCAGTTCCAGGGCGAAGCCGCTGATCGGCTCGAGCCTGGACCAGCGCCGCAGGACGAAATACGGCGGGTAGCCTATCGCCACCAGCAGCGTCGGCCAGGCGAAGGCGCGCGTCAGCCACAGTTCGTGCGCCACCCCCACCATGGCGCAGGCGACCGCCAGCCATTGCAAGCGATACAGCCGCTCGCCGTACAGCACGCAACCGGTCAGCACCATGGTCAATGGCAGCAGGAAGTAGCCCATCGATACCGCCATTGCCTGCCCGTGCAGCGGCGCCCACATGAACAGCCACAGCTGGGTCGCCAGCAACGCCGCCATCGCCGGGAGCAGCAGCCACAGCAAGGGTTCGCGGCGTAGCCGCGCCAGTTGCCTCCCTAGCGACGACCACTGGCCACGCACCGCCAGCAGCAACAGCACGCCGGGCAGCGTCCACAGCACGCGCCAGGCGTAGATGGCGAGGCCATCCAGCGGCTTCAGCAGCGTGGTGTAACCCGACAACAGGGCGAACAGCACCGACGCCAGCAGCGACAGCATGGCCCCCTTGCCGGAAATGGGCTGGGAATGAGGCATGAACCCTCCAGAGCACGACGGCCGCGGCCGCCAGAACCCGACGTTGTAGCATCGCCGACGGGCTCGGGGCAAATGCGCTCGGAGGGCATCAAGGTTGGCCGAAGAGCATGCGGCATGCCGTCGGCGCGGCGGAACATGGAAAAACCTTGAGCGCGGGATGACGGCTCGGCGGCGCGGAAGCGGGCCTGGGGTGTGTCAGCAATGGTGCCGGCGCGGCGTGGGAAGCCATCGATGACCCACTCTAGCGCCGGGGGTTCACCCGTACCGCCAGCAGGCCCTTGACGTGGCGGTCCAGCACCACCACCAGCCAGCCCATGGCCACGAAGGCGAGCGCCAGGAACGCCGAGTTGACCAGCACCCCCTGGTAGCCCAGGCGCAGCACGTTGAGGAAGGGATAGGGATACAGCCCGACGAACACGCCGCGCAGCAAGGTGTAGGCGAGATAACCGCCGGGATAGGCCAGCCATAACAGCGCGTCGTGCCAGCGCAGCCGGGCCGGCGGCACGAACAGCACCCAGTGGACGAAGTAGCCGATCGGGATGACGTCGTGCAACAGCACGTCGCCCAGCCAGCGCCAGCCGGTGGGGTTCCACAGGTGCCGCAACAGGATGGCGTACACCAAGCCGACGATGGTGATGTACACCAGCGAGGCCGAGCGCACCGTCGGCCGCAGCAGGAAATGGCCGAAACGCGATTGCGGTCGCAAGCGCGGCACGGTCAACCCGGTTGCCAGGAACAGATTGGTGAGAATGGTGAAGTAGCTGAAGTAGTTGAACACCGTCCACTGCCACGCCACGCCCCGTGCGAGCTCGGCCACCACACCGAGATAGAGCTGCAGCACCAGCGCAAACCAGCCCAGCGACAACAGCAGCAACTCGAATACTTGTCTTGTTTTTTCGTTCTGCATGACACGCCCCTCGGCGTTGAAAGCCCACCATCGCAATCGCAATCACAATTGCGGGCTACGCTATATAAAGCATAGCCAAGCCGCATCCGGCTTGCGGCCAAATCCGGGGGAGCCATCACGATGAGCATCGCTTTTGCCGTGCACGGTGGCGCGGGGCCGGTCCAGCGCGCCGAACTCGATCCAGAACGGGACACGGCGCTGCGCGCCGGGCTGGCGGCGGCGCTCGACGCCGGTTATCGCGTACTACACGGAGGGGGCAGCGCGCTCGAGGCCGTGACCGTGGCCGTCGCACTGCTCGAGGACGACCCGCTATTCAACGCCGGGCGCGGGGCCGACTTTACCCTGGACGGCCGGGTGGAACTGGAGGCGGCCATCATGGATGGCCACAGCCGGAGCGCCGGCGCCGTCACCGGCGTCAGCGTCGTCAAGAACCCCGTCCGGCTCGCCCGCCGCGTGATGGAGGCGACCCCCTGCGTCATGCTGGGCTTTGCCGCCGCCGACGCCTTCGCCCGCGCCCAGGGCCTGGAATGCGAACCCCCGCAGTATTTCTTCACCGAGGCCCGCTGGCAGGCGCTGCAGCGCGAGAAGGCCCGCCAGGCCGAGGGACAGGCGAGCCAGGGTCATGGCACCGTCGGCGCGGTCGCGCTCGATTCGCAGGGAAGGCTCGCCGCCGCCACCTCCACCGGCGGGCGCGCCGGCAAGTGGCCGGGGCGCATCGGCGATAGCCCGCTGATCGGTGCCGGCACCTGGGCCGACGGGCGCTGCGCGGTATCCGCCACCGGGCATGGCGAGCACTTCATCCGTGCCGCCGTCGCCCACGACATCGCCGCCCGCCTCGCCTACGCCGGGCAGACGCTGGCCGACGCCGCCGACAGTGTGATCCACGGCACCTTGCTGGAACTGGGCGGCAGTGGCGGCGTGATCGCCGTCGACGCGGCAGGCCACGTGGCGATGCCGTTCAACAGTGCGGGTATGTATCGGGCGATGATCGATGGCACGGGGCGGCGCGCGCTGGCACTGTACCGTGACGACGCGCCGCCACCCTGATTCGTGACCGCCACAGGTGGGGGAAAAAGCGGGATGAATGGTGGCAGGCGGGCGTGCTGCCTTAGAGCCTGTTTACGATCTCTCGAGCTGGAGCGAGACAAGGCAAAAACGGCTGAGGAAGCGACGTTTCCACGTGGTCAATGAGCATTCCGAAGACGTTTTTAACGCCGTATCGCCGACGCGCAGCAGATCGTAAACAGACTCTCAGAGATCGACCTTGCCGCGCAGCGACTTGATGCCGCCGCGCCGGGCCTTGCCCTCCAGGCGGCGCTGCTTGGAACCGAAGGTCGGCTTGGTGGCGCGACGCGCCTTGGGGGTGTGGCTGACGCTGTCGATCAGCGCCTGCAAGCGTAGCAGGGCATCGGCCCGGTTCTGTTCCTGGGTGCGGTATTGCTGGGCCTTGATCACCACCACGCCGTCCTTGCTGACCCGCTGGTCACCCAGTTGCAGCAACCGCTCCTTGATGTAGGCCGGCAGCGACGAGGCGGTGACGTCGAAGCGCAGATGGATGGCCGACGACACCTTGTTGACGTTTTGCCCGCCCGCGCCCTGCGCGCGGATGGCGGAGAAGTCGACCTCCTCCTCTTGGACGGAAAAAACAGGGCGGGACATGGCGTGACGCTGGCGAGGGGATGAAGACCCGATTGTACCTGCGAATGGCGCCAGCGTGCGCCGCCCCTCCCCATCGTCCGGCTAGGACAGCAAGGCCACCAGCCAGCCGGGGTGGATCGACCAGCCGGCAAAACCGGCCAGCCCGAACAGCACGCCAAACGCGCCGAAACCCCAGGCCGACAGCAACAGCAGCCAGTTTTCCACCAGCGCCGCCACCGCGGCCGTGGCCAACGCGACCGACAAGGCGGCATCGCTCATGTCGAACTGGTCGTCGTGGAAGTTCAGCCGGTCGTACTCCGCCTCGCTGGCCTTGGCCTGCTTCTGGATGGCGACGGACCGCGCGGTGTACTTCTCCACATCCCGCGCCAGGCGAGCCTCTTCGGCGGCCATCACCTTGGCGTTGCCCGGCAGGCTCTGCGCCAGCAGCCGGGTCTGGTTCAGATTGCTTTCCGCCAGGTGCAGCTTGACCTTGTTGGACTGGTACTCGGCCCAGAAATCCACGGCGTCGGCCTTGGCCAGCTGCATGGCCTGGACGATGTTGTCGTCCTTGATCTTCGACACCCCCATGAACACCGACAGCAGCACCACCGTGATCGCGACGGCATTATTCAGCTGCTTCTTCTTGGCCTCGACACTGATTTCCACTTCCATATTGCCCCCCCTGTTGGATGACCCTGTCGCACGATGAGCGCAATCTACCACAGAGCCGTCGCCGCTTGCCGTGCTTGCCCCGGCCCGGCGCACGAACGGCACAGCGGACTCCACAGCCGAATGACCGCAACACAGCAAAAAAGTTGGCCGAAGACCGCGTGCTAACGGTCTTCGGCCAACCTTATGATCCCGGCGGGGTGCGCTGTTGCGCGCTGCTCAGCCGCCGAACTTCAGCAGCACCACGCCGGACATGATCAGCATCACCCCCATATAGCGCAGCAGCGACGAGGCATCGCCGAAAAACACCACCCCGACCAGAAAGGTGCCGGCCGCGCCGATGCCGGTCCACACCGCGTAGGCCGTGCCCATGGGGATCGTGCGCTGGGCCTGATACAGCAGGTAGCCGCTGAGTGCCATGCAGGTCACGGCAAAGGCGATGCCCTTGACCGTGTTGCCGCCGCTTTGCGCCATCTTCATCCCCAGCGGCCAACCCACCTCGAACAAACCAGCCATCGTCAGAAAGATCCAGGGCATATCCTTCTCCTCAAAAAATGCGTGTTGATGATTGCCGTCGTCCGTCAGCCGGCCGCGGCGCCGTCGATCAGGGCGTGCAGGCTTTGCACCACGTGCTCGCGTTCGGCCTGGCTGAAACCGACCAGCCCGAACAGCTCCAGAAACACCATGCCCTCGATCGCCAGGAAGGCCGTCAGCGCCCGGTCGTCGGGCAGCGCGGCGCGGATGCGCGGCAGGTGCCGGGCGTAAAAATCCTGCATCGGCGCCAGCAGGGTCGGATTGTTCATGGCGGCGGCCAGCATCGCCGCGGCGGTGCGGTGGTCCTGCCCGGTCAGCCCCAGCACGGCGTCGATATACGCCTTGAGATGGGCGACACCGGGCTCGGCGTCGGCCGGCCAGCAGCGCTCGATCTCCTCGTCGTAGCGCCGCACCATGCGCTCCATCAGCGCCTGGATCAGCGCTTCCTTGGTGCGGTAGGTGTAGAGCACCCCGCCCTTGCTGATGCCCGCCTCCGCCGCCACGGCGTCGATGGTCAGCCTGACCACGCTGTCGCGCATGATGACGCGCTCGGTGGCGTCGAGGATGCGATCCGGCTCGATGGTGGAGGTCCGTCCCATGCTGCGCCCCTTAATTTATCCGTCTGGACGGTATTCTATTAATGCTTGAAAAGAAAGGCAATACCTTCAACTCGGCAGCCGACGGCGGCGCCACGCCAGTGTCGACAGCCATACCGCGACGCTGCCCCTGTCCGTGCGGAGCGCCTCCGGACACCGCCGCACCCCGGCCAGCTCGCCCGTCCACCCTGCCTCACCTTGCGGTACGGCCGTTTACCGGCTTGGATGAAGAGAGACAGGCACCACTCCCGGGAGAGCTCATGCTCATCAACTGCGTCGCCTACCAGAACGGCAAGAAGCTGGCCGACCTGCCCATCGAGCAGATCCACGATTACCTCGCCCGGCCCGACTGCTTCGTCTGGGTAGCGATCCGCGACCCAGACGACAACGAACTGCAGCGCATGACCGAGCAGTTCCGGCTGCACGAACTGGCGGTGGAAGACGCTCGCCACGGCCACCAGCGCCCCAAGCTGGAGGAATACGACGGCATGCTGTTCTGCGCGCTGCAGCTGCTGGACTGCGACGAAGGTGGTGAGCTGCTGGTCGGCGAGATGGACCTGTTCGTCGGCCACAACTACGTGCTGTCGTTGCGCAACCGTTCGCAACAGGGCTTCCAGAACGTGCGCGCACGCTGCGAGCACGAGCCGCAATTGCTGCGCTTCGGCGCCGGCTTCGTGTTCTACGCCCTGATCGACTCCGTGGTCGACCGCTACTTCAGCGTGGTGCACCGCCTGGAAGACGAACTGGAAGAAATGGAGGAAAGACTGTTTGCGCGCGGCGACGCCGGCCAGCGCACCATCCACGACCTGTACCTGCTCAAGCGCAAGCTGGTCACCGTCAGCCACGCCGTGGTGCCGCTGAACGAGGCCGTGGCGCGGCTGCACGGCGGGCGCGTGCCGGAGGTGTGCCGTGAAGTACAGGAGTACTACCGCGACGTCGACGACCACCTGGCCCGCATCGCGCGCACCCTCGACTCGCTGCGCGACATGCTGGCCACCGCGATCCAGGTCAACCTGGCGATGATCTCGCTCGACGAATCGGCCGTCAGCAAGAAACTGGCCAGCTACGCCGCCCTGTTCGCGGTGCCGACCACCATCGCCGGCATCTACGGCATGAACTTCCAGAACATGCCCGAGCTGAAAACCAGCGTCGGCTACCCGCTGGCACTGCTGGCGATGCTGGTGCTCGACCTGTTGCTGTGGTGGCGCTTCAAACGCGTGGGCTGGCTTTAGGGCGTGTCATCCATGGCGTCCCCTTCGCGTTGCTGCCGCGAAAGTGGCCAGGCAAGGCACCGGGTCCCGCGCCCCGAGATCAGGCCGGCGCGGACGGCGCGTCCATCACCAGCAGGTCACGCTCGCCGTCACCCAGCGCCTTGTCCTGGTAAAACACCAGGCCCGGCAGGTCATCCGGCAGCGCCTCGGTCGCCGACGCCCCCTCCAGCAAGGCCAGCGCCGGGGCAATCACACAGCGCTGCAGGGCCTCGTCGCCCTCCATCTGCGCCAGGCGCAGGGAATAGGTCCACTCGTCGCCATACGGCGAGTCGGAATCGTCCCAGCACAACAGGCGCTGCGCCTCGTTCCGCCATGGCTGCCAGCCCTGCGCCGGAAAGCCGACGTAGGAATCGTATTCAAAGCTGAATTCGCAGGTCCAATGCGCCACGTGCAGCACCGGCTGGCAAGGCTGCTCGACGCCATCGACCAGGCGGTGCGGCACGCCGTCGCCAAACAGGCTGATCTGGTAGTTGAGCCAGGCCACGATCACTTCCTTGCGCTTCTTGCGCTTGATCAGCGGAAAACTCCCGGCCAGGGCGCTACGCCCCTCCCCTTCCCGTTGCTGCACGGCATTGATCACCGGCCCCACGTCGTGACACAGACCGCTGGCCGGTAACGCCTCGGCGATCAGGCGGTTCAGGGCATGCTGGATCGACTTCGCCTGTCGCCATTGTTCATTCGCTGCTTTTTCGCTGTGGTCAGCGCCTTCCTGCTCGGTGTTCATCGTGCCAACTCTTCTCATGTTCATCGCCAAGGCGGAAAAATGCCGGCCATGCGCTCCCACACTAACGGGACGGGCCGGCGGCACAGACCCTATACCATCAAACACCCACCCTTGCCCAGCGCAAGGGCCTGCGCCGTGCCTTTGCCAACCCGCCACATAATCAGAAGCAATTTATTGGCTTAATAACCAAACAAAAAGATATAATGAACGCTTTCCAGTCAGCAACGCCAAGGAAACGACAGCATGGAAGTCAGAGACAGCAACGGCACCCTTCTGAACGACGGTGATTCGGTACAAGTCATCAAGGACCTCAAGGTGAAGGGCTCCTCCACCGTGATCAAGCGCGGCACTCTGTTCAAGAACGTCCGCCTGCAGGAAGACGACGACGAGCACGTCGAATGCCGCAACGACAAGATCAAGGGCCTGATGCTGAAGACCTGCTTCCTGAAAAAAGTCTGATTTCCCCCGGCAGGCAGAACCAACGCCGCCTGCCGCGAGACGGACCCACGTTGGCCGAAAGCCCGGCAAACCGGGCTTCGGCCAACCTTCCACGCCCGCCAAACAAGCCGTGCCGCCCGGCACTTGAAACCCGCTGCCGATGCCCCCATTAATAATGGGATTATTCAGCGCGACGCATCACGCGGCGCATCCATCGACACGATCAGGACCTCCTCATGGCCATTACCGTAAACGGCGTTGAAATCACCGAAGCCATGGTGCAAGCCGAACTGGCAAACCACGCCGACGCCCCCAGCCCGCGCGATGCCGCTATTCAACAGCTGATCCTGCACGAGCTGCTGCTGCAAAAAGCCAAGGCCAGCGGTCTCGACACCAGCAACGAAGGCCAGGCCATCGGCGCCCTGCTCGACAAGGAACTGGCGTTTACGCCGGCCGATGAAGCCACCTGCCTGGCGTTCTACAACGACCACCCGGAACAATTCCGCCAGGGCGAAAGCGCCACGGCCAGCCACATCCTGTTCCCGCTGGGCCAGGGTGACGACGTCGCCAACATGCTCGCCAAGGCCAAGGCCGAAGGCGTGCTGGCCGAAGTACAAGCCAACCCGTCGCGCTTCGCCGACCTCGCCCGCGAACACTCCACCTGCCCGTCCGGCCAGCAAGGCGGCAACCTGGGCCAGTTCGGCCGCGGCCAGATGGTGCCGGAATTCGAACAGGCCGTGTTCAGCACCGAAGCCGGCCAGATCACCCCGAACCTGGTCGAAACCCAGTTCGGCTACCACGTCATCCAGGTCAACGACCGCCAGAGCGGCGGCCAGCTTGCCTTCGAGGACATCAAGGAACGCCTGGGCCAGTACCTGAACGAAATGGCCGGCCGCCAGATGATGCACGAGTACCTGAGCAAGCTGGTGGAAGAAGCAAAGATCGAAGGCTACTCGATGTCGGCGCAGTAATACCGACCGACAGGCAGCAACAAAAAAACCGGGCACCCGCCCGGTTTTTTTTATCTGAGCCGCCAACGACGCCAGCATCTTTCTCACGCCAGAGAGCCCCTCTCAGATCAGCCAGTCCAGCAGCGCCAGCCCGACCCAATTGGCAGCGATCAGCCCCACCGCCAGCAGCATCGGCCCCTCCCCCGCACGGTGACGCACCGCCGCCACCGCAAGCCAGGCGTACACGATCGACGCCAGCAAGCACACCCCGGCCTCGCCCCAGGCCCCGGCGGCGAAGAAACCGGGCCAATGTCCCACTACCTCCACCGCCACCACGGCCACCACGTTGACCAAGGCCCACCACGCCAGCTGGCGGTACAACCGTCCCGAAGACAAACTCATCACCTACCCCGTCCGACAAACCCGGCGCGATTATAAACACGCAAAGCCAACCGTCGGCATCTCAACAAGGGAATCACATTTGCCTCCACGAAAAGCCTTGTGCAAACGATCGACGTGCCGCACCAAGGCATCCGAACGACGACCCGGCAAGGCTACCGCGAAGAAATAATAGGAACCATCCGGAACATAATGGTGGCGGCAGGGGGTCGTCTGATTCCCCCGCACGGTTGCCTGGCTGGCCGATTGCAGGATGGGTGGAGCGCAGCGCAACCCATCACGACACGGGCATCATTTCAGTGAGGGGTTACGGCGCCAGCGCCTTCACCCATCCTACCAGCCAATTCATCAATTAATGGGCACGCACCTGCCAGCGATCAAAATAATCTGATTTGTATTCAGAAATCATTTTTTCTGCCGCATTCTTGGCAAACATATAATTCAAGCCGCCGCCAAGGACACCTCCTAAGACGGGAACAAATTTAGCAGCTTGATTCTTGGTTAGCTTAATGCCAAGCAATTTGGCAACCTCCATAATCAGACGAATAGCGACATTCGCGGAAGGCCCTCTCTTGGCAAGATTTTCAGCTGCAGCCTTCGTCATTTGGGTACGAATGGCGGCCTGAGCTGCCGCATCGAAACCCAGCGCCTTGAGATATATTAGTTGGGCCTTCTCCTTGTGGATCGCATTTTCAATATCGAACCCATTCAAGATGGCAATCTTCTGATTGAGCCTATATAGCTGAGCCGCCATGTTGGCGATATCGACGCCACCCAGGGCTATCGTCGTCGCAACACCACCAAACCCACTGGTTGCTCCACTTGCCGCACAATAACTTGCCGCCAAGCTGGCGTATTTAGTGGCAAGCTTTTCTATAAAAACATAATTATGAGGCTGTTCAACAAGGTCCTTTGCCGAGAAAACCTCCAAGCCACAGTCCCGCGCATCATTCAAAACATCTTGCGGATTGACATCCAGGACTATTTCCTTAATTTTCGAAAAAACAGATACCTCGTCGCTCACGTCATTTTCCTTTTTTGAAAAAAGCTATCAAGACATGTATCTTCACATATTCACTGCTATTGACAGCGCGTTATTACTGCGACAATTTACGATAAACACAACGCAAACATCATATATCAGACACGCCCCTCCTGGCACTTCAGACGCAAAAAAGCCGCCATCACTGGCGGCTTTTGATTTGTCTATTGCTTGGATCAGGCAAGCTTAACCAACTGCCCCTTCAGCTTCTCCAGCTTGTCGCCGAACTCGGCCAACTGAGTCTTGTCGCGTTCCACCAGATGCGCCGGCGCCTTATCGACGTAGCCCGGTTTTTCCAGCTTCGCAGTCAGCTTGGCCAGTTCGGCCTCGACCTTGCCGATTTCCTTGGTCAGGCGCGCGGTTTCGGCGGCCTTGTCCACTTCCACCTTCAGCATCAGACGGGCGTCGCCGCTGATCGCCACCGGGGAATCGTCTTCCGGCAGCTTGGCCAGCAGCGTGCCGTCGGTCAGGCGGCACAGCAGCTTCAGGTAGGGCACGAAGTCGGCCAGGGTCTGGTCGGTGGTTTCGATGAACAGCGGCGCCTTCACGGCCGGGCCGATGTTCATTTCGCCACGCAAGTTGCGCACCGCGTTGACCATGTCCTTGAACGCCTCCATGCGGGCGTTGGCGTCGGCATTGATCTTCTCCGGCACCGCCACCGGCCAGGCAGCCATCATGATCGAGTCGGTCTTGTTGGCGTTGGCCAGCGGAGCCACGGTCTGCCACAGCTCTTCGGTGATGAACGGCATGATCGGGTGAGTCAGGCGCAGCGCCACTTCCAGCACGCGCACGATGGTGCGGCGGGTGGCGCGCTGCTGCGCTTCGTTACCGTTCTGCAGCTGCACCTTGGCCAGTTCGACGTACCAGTCGCAGTACTCGTTCCAGATGAACTCGTAGATGGTCTGGGCGGCAAGGTCGAAGCGGTAGGTTTCCAGCGCGTTGGTGACGTCAGCCTCGGCCTGTTGCAGGCGGCCGATGATCCACTGGTCGACGAAGCTGTATTCCAGCGGCAGGCTTTCGTCCTGGCCGCAGTCCTTGCCCTCGACGTTCATCATCACGAAGCGGGTGGCGTTCCACAGCTTATTGCAGAAGTTGCGGTAGCCTTCGGCGCGCTTGAAGTCGAAGTTGACCGAGCGGCCAAGCGTGGCGTAGCTCGCCATGGTGAAGCGCAGTGCATCGCTACCGAAGGGCGGAATGCCTTCCGGGAACAATTTCTCGGTGGCCTTGGCGATCTGCGGGGCCTTTTCCGGGCGGCGCAGGCCGGTAGTGCGCTTCTCGACCAGCGGTTGCAGCGCGATGCCGTCGATCAGGTCCACCGGGTCGATCACGTTGCCCTCGGACTTGGACATCTTCTTGCCTTCGTGGTCGCGCACCATACCGTGGATGTACACGTCCTTGAACGGCACCTTGCCGCAGAAGTGGGTGGTCATCATAATCATCCGGGCGACCCAGAAGAAGATGATCTCGTAGCCGGTCACCAACACTTGCGACGGCACGAAGGCGCGCAGTTCCGGCGTGTCCTCCGGCCAGCCCAGCGTGGAGAACGGCACCAGCGCCGACGAGAACCAGGTGTCGAGCACGTCGTCGTCGCGGCGCAGCGTCTTGCCCGGCGCCTTGGCCTGGGCTTCTTCCAGGCTTCGGCCAACGTAGACCTGGCCGTCTTCGTCGTACCAGGCCGGGATCTGGTGGCCCCACCACAGCTGGCGGCTGATGCACCAGTCCTGGATGTTGTTCATCCACTGGTTGTAGGTGTTGACCCAGTTTTCCGGGATGAAGCGCACCTGGCCGGACTCGACGGCGTCGATGGCCTTCTCGGTGATGCTCTTGCCGGTGGCGTCGCCCTCGCCCACCTTGGTCATGGCGACAAACCACTGGTCGGTCAGCATCGGCTCGATCACCGAGCCGGTACGGTCGCCGCGCGGCACCATCAGCTTGTGCGGCTTAACTTCCACCAACAGGCCCTGCGCCTCGAGGTCGGCGACCATCTTCTTGCGCGCCTCGGAGGTGTGCAGGCCGGCGTAGGCAGCCGGCAGCTCGATGGTGCCCTGGGCCGAACCGTCGAAGCCGAACACCTGCGCCTTGTCGAGGATGGTGGCCTGCAGGCTCATCACGTTGATGAGCTGGGTGTTGTGGCGCTTGCCGACCTGGTAGTCGTTGAAATCGTGCGCCGGGGTGATCTTGACGAAGCCGGTGCCAAAGGCGGCATCGACGTAATCGTCGGCGATCACCGGGATCTGGCGGCCGGTCAGCGGCAGCTCGAGCATCTTGCCCAACAGGTGCTGGTAGCGCTCGTCGGTCGGGTTGATGGCCACGGCCACGTCGCCCAGCAGCGTTTCCGGACGGGTGGTGGCGACCACCACGGCCTCATCGCTGCCCACCACCGGGTAGCGGATGTGCCACATCGAGCCGTCTTCTTCTTCCGACAGCACTTCGAGGTCGGACACGGCGGTGCCGAGCTTCGGGTCCCAGTTCACCAGGCGCTTGCCGCGGTAGATCAGGCCCTGCTCGAACAGGCGCACGAACACTTCGGTGACCACGCCGGCGCGGGTCTCGTCCATGGTGAAGTACTCGCGGCTCCAGTCCACCGAGCAGCCGACGCGGCGCATCTGCTGGGTGATGGTGCCGCCGGAAACGTTCTTCCACTCCCACACCTTGTCGATGAACGCCTCGCGGCCCAGATCGTGGCGGCTCACGCCCTGCTCGGCCAGCTGGCGCTCGACCACGATCTGCGTGGCGATGCCGGCGTGGTCGGTGCCTGGAATCCAGGCGGTGTTGTCGCCCTTCATGCGGTAGTAGCGGGTCAGCCCGTCCATGATGGTCTGGTTGAAGGCATGGCCCATGTGCAGGGTGCCGGTGACGTTGGGCGGCGGCAGCTGGATGCAGAACGACGGCTTGTCGGAATCCATGTGCGGCTGAAAATAGCCGGCGTTTTCCCAGATGGTGTACCAGCGGCGTTCGATGTCGCCCGGTTCAAAGCTCTTGGCGAGTTCCATGGTCTGAATTCGTGTCCGTGAGGAAAGCAGAAAAATGGGATCGATTATAAACCGAATCGGTCCAACCTTCCGAGTCCGCCGTGTTATTTGGACAGCATGATGCAAAAGGCGTAGCCTATTCGGCCTGAAAGTCAAAACAACAACATATTCAATAAATTGCTTTTAAAAAAAAGCAATTACCACCTGATTTGCTTATGAAAACCCCAAAACGCGTGCTGGTCATCGAGGACAGCACCATGCTGATCCGTCCGGTCTGCCGCATGGTGGAGGAGCTGGGCTTCGAAGCGGTGCCGGCGATGAGCCTGGCCGAGCTCGAGCAACAGCTCGCCAGCGAGGTGCACTTCAGCGCCGCCGTGGCGGACTACTGCCTGCCGGACGCTCCCAGCGGCGAAGCGCTGCCGCCGCTGTTCCGGGCCGGTATCCCCACCATCGTCCTGACCGCCCACAACGACCAGCAGACGCGTGACGACATCCTGAGCATGCCGGTGGTGGACTACATCCCCAAGGACAGCCCCTCGGCGCTCGACTACCTGATGCGCATGCTCAAGCGCATCGATCGCAACCCCCAGATCAAGGTGCTGGTGGTGGATGACTCGCACACCACCCGCTCGCTGTTGCGCGACTACCTGCGGCGGCACCTGTACCAGGTGCTGGAGGCGGTCGATGCCGAAGCGGCGCTGCAGACCCTGCGCGAGCACAGCGACGTCAGCCTGGTGCTGGCCGATTACGGCATGCCGGGCATGGACGGCGCACAGATGACCAGCGCCATCCGCCGGCTCTACACCCACACCCGGCTCGCCATCGTCGGCATCTCGGTGCAGCAGGACAAGACCATGACGCCGCGCTTTCTCAAGGCCGGCGCCGACGATTATCTGCAAAAGCCGTTCACCTTCGAAGAGTTCACCTGCCGCATCACGCGCAATATCGAATTCGTCGAAAACCTGATGACGCTGGAGCATCTGGCGCATGCCGACCCGCTCACCGGGCTGTCCAACCGCCGCCACCTGTTCGAACAAGTGCAGAAGATCCGCGGTGCCTACGGCATCGCCATCATCGACATCGACCATTTCAAGCAGATCAACGACGGCTTCGGCCACGACGTCGGCGACGTCGTCATCCAGCACCTGGCCGACCGGCTGCGCGAGCACTTCCCGCGCGCCATCGTGGCCCGCTTCGGCGGAGAAGAGTTCGTGGTGCTGATGAAGCGTGACGCCGCCCACCCGCTGGCGCAACGGCTGGAAGAACTGCGACAGGAAGTGGAAAAAGAGGAAGTGGACAGCCACAAGGGCACGGTGCGCTACACCATCAGCATCGGCATGGCCGCGGCCACCGCACCGGATATCCGCGAGCTGCTGCGCCTGGCCGACGAGCGCCTCTACAAGGCCAAGCAAAACGGCCGTAACCGCGTCTGCGCAAGCTGAACCATCCTCGGAACAAACCCGTCGCAGTCGGAGTGCGAGCCAGAGTTGGTTGAATGCCGCCGAAGCACGGAAACCGGAATGACCAAGTCGCCCCTATAGAATGAGAGGAGCCTGGCGCCCCATCATCGATGGGCGCCACTCGCGCCGAGAGTTCCAGGCTCAGCATGGCCCCCGCGCAGGGAGCCCGCGGCGAGATCTGTCTCAGGCGGCGCGCTGCAGCACCCAGTCCAACGCGCGCGTGGGCAGCGCCCGCTTCAGGTACCAGAACAATTTTGTCGGAAACGTCACCCGGTAGCGTGCCGCCGGGTGTTTGCTCGCCAACGACTTGAGCACCGCGTCCAGCACCGCCTCCGGCGGCAGCGTGAAGGGCGCGGCGTGCCCCTCCTTCTTCAGGCGCACCAGCTGCTTCTCGTACGAGGCGCGGTGTGCGCTGTGCTCGATATCGACGTTCTTCAGGAAACGCGCCAGCGCATTGGGGCGGAAACGACTTTCGATCGGCCCCGGTTCGACCAGCGACACAAACACGCCGCTGCCCTCCAGCTCCAGCCGCAGCGTGTCACACAGCCCTTCCATGGCGTACTTGCTGGCGTTATAGGCACCGCGGTATTTCATCGCGGCAAAGCCCAGCACCGAACTGTTGAACAGGATGCGCCCGTGCCCCTGGCGCCGCATCGCCGGCAGCACGGTGTTGGTCAGCTCCCAGGCGCCGAACAGGTTGGTCTCGAACTGTTCGCGCAGCGCGGCGCGCGTGATGTCCTCTGCCGCGCCAGGTTGGCCGAAGCCCGCGTTGTTGAACAGCGCGTCGAGCGTACCGCCGGTGCGTGCCAACACCTCGTCGACCGCGACGCGGACCGAGGCCGAATCCGCCACATCCAGCAACAGGCACTCCAACCCCTCTTCGGCCAACCTTTGCACGTCCTGCGCCTGGCGGCAGCTGGCAAACACGCGCCAGCCACGCGCCTTGAGCCCCTTTGCCACGGTATAGCCAATGCCGCTAGAGCAGCCGGTGATCAAAATACTTGGGAGAGCCATGCAAGCGAAATCCTGTGAAACAGGCCAGAACGGCCACGCTGCGAACGGGCAGCAGATAGGTTGTTGATAGCGAGAACGGCATCATGCCTTTGCCGGACAGCAGGCCCGATCAGGCCGCATCTCCGTCGACACCGCATGGCATCGACTACACCAGGGTCCATGGCCTGCGACACCTCATTGGCAAGCCTCCGGCCTGCGGAGTGTACTACAGCCTGCCGCCGGCACGCGCGGAGGGGCGTCATACCAGCCCGGGGAATGCCGCCCCAAGCCCTGGCCATGATCCCGAACCGCACGAACCAACCAAACCGACCATTCACTTTAGAGAGGCTCTGCATAGAATAAAAAATGCCCGGCCAAGAAGTCGATGGAAATACCCCTGCCCCACCCACTTTGGCCCGAGCCGCGACCGCAAGCCCCCGTCCGCCACCGGATCCTCCATCGGGCACAGCGGGAAAGGAGAAACTCAAGATGCAGCTCATCGTGCAGAAAATCGACAAACCGGAAGCGGTCAACTTCATTCTGGGTCAAACACACTTCATCAAGTCCGTCGAGGACATCCACGAAACCCTGGTCGCAACCGTCCCTGGCATCCAGTTTGGCGTCGCCTTCTGCGAAGCCTCCGGCAAATGTCTGGTGCGATGGTCCGGCACCGACCCCGCCATGATCGAACTGGCCCAAAAGAACGCCCAAGCCATCGGTGCCGGCCATAGTTTCATTATTTTCCTGGGGGACGGCTACTTTCCGTTAAACGTGCTGAACGCAGTGAAAATGGTGCCCGAGGTCTGTCGCATTTTTTGCGCCACGGCCAACCCCACGGAAGTCATTCTTGCCGAAACGGAACAGGGTCGAAGCGTGCTCGGCGTAGTGGATGGCTTCTGCGCCAATGGCATCGAAGGCAACGACGACATTCAGTGGCGGAAGAATTTTCTGCGGCAGATTGGCTACAAGCTATGAGTGGATGCCCTTATGGCAGCCGCTGGTATTGGTCATGAACACGGCTCCTTGGTGGAGATTATCCACCTTAAGTTAGTGTCCCCGGTGAGCGGGACAGACCAGACTTCCTTTTGCAGCTAGAGCGCAGGGAGCTCATGAAGCTTCTGCGGAGCCTCGGGGTAGGATTGGTTGTTGTCAGCTTCGATAAAAGCATCATGTAGCGCCACGTTACCGTGCGTCGAGTCAAAGCGTTGGCGGTAGCTACGCGACACGGTTTGCATATCGAAGATTTGGTATTCAACCGGGACGTGCTGCAGCCGGGAAATGAGTGGGATCTCGGCCGCAAATCCCAAATCAGGAACCCTGATGCAGCAGGTGGGTAGCCCATTACTGGCTCGAGCTTCGCTCTTTCAAAGGAGCGGCATGACCAGCAAGGCAACGATCAGCGCCCATACCAGCGCCCCCACCGAAAACACCGTGTAGGCCAACGCTTCCGTCCGAACCGAGTCATCATGCTCAAACAGGGCATCAAGACCGTGATAAATCAGGCCGCCCGAGGCCATCAATCCGAGTATGGCCGCCAAAGCGTTGAATATCGGAACGGGAGCGAACAACGACAGGGCCGACAGCCAGATCGGCACCGGTGCGATGGCGGCCAGACGGTAGCAGTCGGCATAGGATGGGCGGGATTCGGTATGCACCGCATAACGGATAAACCAGGCCATCACATGCACACAACCCCAACTGGTCAGCAGGAAAAGCAGCGCGATACCAGCCCAATATTCGAACGTGACATGGGTGGAATAGACCTCGCCATGGAACCGGGCGGCGTACAGAATCATGCCGGTTGCCAGCAACGAGGGAATCAGCACGATTTTCAGGAACGAGCCCAAGGGCGAAGGATGGGTCCGTGATATATCGTTCCACCCCTCCTTGGAGGACACGACCATACGAAAAAGCGAGAGGGGTCTCATGGCAACACTCCTCGATAACAACAGGCAGTGAAATCAGTGGGGGCTTCTTCGACTATATAACGGCATGATCGGTTTGCAAGCACGCCAGCTGTGGTGGTCATGCCCGTGTTATGGACCGGCTTTTTTCAATAGCGTCGGTCTGACATCAAATCTATGCCATTCACCTCGGCGTTGGATGCCAGCCTTTCCAGGTACTGTTGCAGCGAACGGCTCAGGCTTTGCTCGGCAAGGTCGGAGGCCACGCGATCGCGTGCCATCTCCAGGGGCAGAAGTTTCCCCGGCTCACGCCGCTCCACCTTGACGATATGGAAGCCGTAACGGGTACGCACGACACGCGGCAAGACACCTACCGAGCCATCGGCAAACAGTACCGCCTCAAATTCCGGCACGGTATCCCCCCGTTGCAGTTGCCCGAGACTGCCACCAACCTGCGCCGACGGGCAGTTGGACATTTCGCGCGCCAATTCGGCAAAACGCGAGGCATCGGCCTGGGCCTGATGCAGTATCGCCTCCGCGCGCGCCAGCAGCGGCTGGATCGGTGTCCGTTCCGTCACTTGCAACAGGATGTGCGAGGCAAACACCAGTTCGCCCACCGTGTAACGCCCGGGATTCGCTAGGTAATGGCGCTCGACCTCTTCGTCGCCAGCCTGCGGCACCTTCACTTCACGTTCCAGCAAGTGTTCGAGCGCCGCCACAGTAGCGCTCTGGTCCGCATCCGCCGCCAGCAAACCCAGCGCCACGGCGCGCTGGCGGAGCAGTTCCTGCACGGAGGCAAACCGTAGATCGGCCGGCGTCCCCGCTACGATCTCGACGTCGTTGATGCGTGCAGTCAGTGATTGAGGGGTGGATTCGATGGGCATGAGTCAGGGCTCTTTAGGAAATTCGACGGTTGCTCGCCAGCTTTCTGTGGGTGCGCATCAGCTGATAGGGCCGAGAAAGATAGAAGATTGCCGCAAATCCACTCCAGATGTGGACCAAACGGGTAAACGGAAAAATCAGGAACACGGTGAGCCCGAGGAAGATATGGGCCTTGTACACCCAAGGCACCGAAAGGATCAGCGCAGCATTGTCTGCCCGGAAAATCACGATGCCTTGCACATAGGCAATCAACGCACCGAAGTCGTAACCGGGGACATGACTCGAGGAGTAAACCACGGTCAGCAGGCCAAGCGCGAGCTGGAGCCAGATGATCACCAGCACCACCATGTCCGCGGTACGGCTATTGCTCAGGATGCGTGGATCGCTGACCCGACGGTAAATCAGGATGCTGAGCCCGATGATGGAGAACACACCGGCCACCCCGCCCCCCACCATCGCCAACAACTCATGCGCCCTCTCGCTCATCAGTGCCAGCACGATGGGCTCCGGCATCAGGAAACCGATCAGGTGGCCGAAGAAGACCACAAGGACACCGAGGTGGAATAGCATCGAGCCCAGGCGCAGCTGACTCTTGCGCAGAATCTGCGACGAATCGCTTTTCCACGAATACTGCTCGCGGTCGAAGCGGATCAGGCTGCCGATGAAAAAGACCGACAGCGCAATGTAGGGGTAGAGGCCAAATAGAAAATCGTGCAGCGATTTCATGGTGCTTCTCCTCTCAATCCTGCTAGCGTGGCGGGCGCGGCATGAAACGGACCGTGGCGGTCGCGGGTTTGTGCACGCAGCTGGCATCGTCACCAAAGGCCGGGGGCGACTCCCAGTCGGCATCCAGATTCTCTTCTTCCTGAACCGTCAGGCAGGACCAGTCCAGGCCCGGCTGACGGATGCCCAGCAACAGAACGTCCGGCACGGCGGCGTACAGGCTGCCCTTTTCGATCAGGGCCTGCCCTAGTTTGCGCAGGACATCGGCACAATCGGTCAGCGTCGCATTGGCCTCGCTGAGGGGGCGCCGGCTCAGGAATTCGAGCACGGCGGGCAGATAATCCGGCAGTTCGCCTTCGACCAGCGACAAGCCCGCCCGGGCATACGCCAGATGCAGGTCGACCATCGCCGGCCCGCGATCGCGCGACTCCCCATGCACGTGCTCGAACAGGTACAAGGACGTACGGCGGCCCCGGTCGAATAGCGCGACGTAGTCTTCTTCCAGTGACAGCGGCTCTCCTGCTTGCAGCGCCTCGATCAGCCGCCGCAGCCGTTCTCCCGACTCGGCCGGCAGACGCCGGACAAGGGGCGTCAGCAGCTCGCCGATTTCCGGCAGCGCCGCCAGCAGAGCCGGTCCGGGATAGGTTAGCAACGCGCCCAGCGCGTGCAGCTCACGGGGGGTGTCAGTAATCAACGCTGTTCTCCGGATTGTGGCCCGCGATGGTTTTGAGCGGGATGACTTTCTTGCCACCCATCTTGCCGCCGAACAGACTCAGTTCACTGCTGCCGTCCGAGCAGCCGTTGCCAAAGGTAAAGCCGCACTCGCCGCGCAACTGATAGGCGTTTTCGGCGTATTCGCGGTGAGAGGTCGGAATGACGTAGCGGTCTTCGTAGTTGGCGATGGACAGGTAGCGATGCATGTCCTCCGCCTGGGCGACTGACAGCCCAGCCTGGGCCAGGATGTCCGGACTGTCGCGGCGCTCGAGCTGACGCACCCGGTAGAAGGCGCGCATCGCCAGCATCTTTTCCAGCGCCGCCGCCACCGGCGCTTCCTTGCCGGCGGTGAGCAAATTGGCAAGGTAGCGCAGCGGAATGCGCAGGCTGGAGACGTCGGGGATATGGCCCTTGGCGCCGATCTCGCCGGCGTTGGCACGCGCCTGGATCGGGGAGAGCGGCGGCACGTACCAGACCATCGGCAAGGTGCGGTACTCGGGATGCAGCGGGAAGGCGATCTTCCACTCCACCGCCATCTTGTAAGCCGGCGACTCGCGAGCAGCATCGAGCCACGCCAGCGGCATGCCCTGCTTCAGGGCTTCTTCGCGCACCGAGGCGGAATGGGGGTCGAGGAAGACGGCCAGTTGCGCTTCGTACAGGTCCTGTGGGTCTTCTACCGAGGCGGCGCTTTCGATCCGATCGGCGTCGTAGAGCAACACCCCGAGATAGCGGATGCGACCGACACAGGTTTCCGAACAGACCGTCGGCTGGCCCGACTCGATGCGCGGATAACAGAAGATGCACTTCTCGGCCTTGCCGCTCGACCAGTTGTAATAGATCTTCTTGTACGGGCAGCCCGAGACGCACATGCGCCAGCCACGGCATTTGTCCTGATCGATCAGGACGATGCCGTCCTCCTCGCGTTTGTAGATCGAGCCGGACGGACAGCTCGCCACGCAGGCCGGGTTCAGGCAGTGCTCACACAGGCGAGGCAGATACATCATGAAGGTGTTTTCGAATTCGCCGTAGATTTCCTTCTGCACCGCCTCGAAGTTGTAGTCCTGGCTGCGCTTGGCGAACTCGCCGCCGAGGATTTCCTCCCAGTTCGGTCCCCATTCGATCTTTTCCATCCGTTGTCCGGTCACGATGGAAATCGGCCGGGCCACCGGCGGGGTCGGCATCTCCGGCGCGGTTTGCAGGAATTCGTAGTCGAACGTGAAGGGCTCGTAGTAGTCGTCGATCTCCGGCAGATTGGGATTGCCGAACAGGTTGAGCAGCAACTGCAAGCGCCCGCCCTGCTTCAGCTTGAGCTTGCCGTTGGGCTTGCGCTCCCAACCCCCGCGCCAATGTTCCTGATTTTCCCAGTCTTTCGGATAGCCGATGCCGGGTTTGGTTTCGACGTTGTTGAACCAGGCGTACTCCATGCCCAAGCGGCTGGTCCAGACGTTCTTGCAGGTGACCGAACAGGTGTGGCAGCCGATGCATTTGTCCAGGTTCAGCACCATCGCGATCTGGGCGCGGATCTTCATGAGCGTTCTCCTCGTGCCGCAAGCGGGGTATCCATCCAGTCCACCTTGTCCATCTTGCGCACGATGACGAATTCGTCCCGGTTCGAGCCGACCGTGCCGTAGTAGTTGAAGCCGTAGGCCAAGTGCGCGTAGCCGCCAATCATGTGCGTCGGCTTGACCACGGTGCGGGTCACCGAATTATGGATGCCGCCACGGTGACCGGTGATCTCCGAGCCCGGGACATTCACGATCTTTTCCTGTGCGTGATACATCATGCACATGCCCTCCTTCACTCGCTGACTGACCACAGCTCGTGCGGCAATGGCCCCATTCAGGTTGTAAAGCTCGATCCAATCGTTGTCGACGATGCCACCTTTCTGCGCGTCGACCTCCGATAGCCAGACGATCGGCCCGCCGCGCGAGAGCGTGAGCATGATCAGGTTGTCGGTATAAGTGCTGTGGATGCCCCACTTCTGGTGCGGGGTGATGAAATTGAGCACGACCTCGGGATGGCCATTCGGCTTTTTCCCGACCAGCGGCGCGACGGTTCGGGTATCGATCGGCGGCCGGTAACTGGCAAAACCTTCACCGAAATCCCGCATCCAGGGATGATCCTGATAAAACTGCTGGCGCCCGGTCAGGGTTCGCCACGGGATCAATTCGTGCACATTGATATAGCCTGCGGTGTAGCTGACATGTTCGCTTTCAATGCCTGACCAGGTCGGCGAGGAAATGATCTTGCGTGGCTGCGCCTGGATGTCGCGATAACGGATCTTCTCGTCCTCCCGGACATCGGCAAGATGCGCGTGCTCGCGCCCGGTGAATTGCTCCAGCGCCTGCCATGCCTTGACCGCGACTTCGCCGTTGGTCTCCGGCGCCAGCGACATGATCACCTCGGCGGCATCGATGTCAGTTTCGATGCGTGGCATACCCTTGGTCGGTCCTTCCTCTGACACGATACGGTTGAGCCGTCCCAGCCCTTCGACCTCGGCTCCGGTATCCCAGCCAATACCCTTGCCTCCGTTGCCGAGCGTCTGCATCAGCGGCCCAAGGGCGGTAAAGCGTTTGTAGGTGTTCGGGTAATCGCGCTCGACCACCACGATGCTAGGCGCAGTCTTGCCGGGCAGCAGATCACACTCGCCCTTTTTCCAGTCACTCACGCCATAGGGTTGGGCAATCTCCGCCGGCGTATCGTGCTGCAGTGGTTGCAGCACGATGTCCTGCTCGACACCAAGATGGCCGGGCACCAATTCGGAGAATTTCTTGGCAATGGCCTTGTAGATTTCCCAGTCACTTCTTGTTTGCCAGGCAGGATCAACCGCCGCCGAGAGCGGATGAATGAAGGGATGCATGTCCGAGGTATTGAGATCATTCTTCTCGTACCAAGTAGCGGTCGGCAACACCACGTCGGCGTACAGGCAGGTCGTGGACATGCGGAAGTCAAGCACCGTGATCAGATCGAGCTTTCCTTCCGGCGCTTTCTCGTGCCAGACCACCTCCTCCGGCTTGGCTCCGCCGGACTCGCCCAGGTCGACACCCTGCATGCCATGTTGCGCCCCGACAAAGTGACGGAGAAAGTACTCGTGCCCCTTGCCGGAAGAGCCGAACAGATTCGAACGCCAGACGAACAGGTTGCGCGGGAAGTTCTCTGGACTGTCCGGGTCTTCGCACGCCAAACGCACCGCACCGGACTTGAGTTCACGGACCAGGTAGTCCTTGGCATCCAGCCCGGCGGCTCGCGCCGCGCTGGCAATGGACAGGGGATTGCGATCGATCTGCGGCGACGAAGGCAACCAGCCCATGCGCTCGGCACGGACGTTGAAATCGATCAAGCTGCCGCTATAGCGGGCCGGATCGGCCAATGGGGAGAGCAGCTCGCTGGCATGGAGCTGCTCGTAACGCCACTGGTCGGAATGCGCGTAGAAGAACGAGGTGCCGTTCATGTGCCGCGGGGGGCGAACCCAGTCGAGGGCGAAGGCCAGCGCCGTCCAGCCGGTCTGAGGCCGGAGCTTCTCCTGACCGACGTAGTGCGCCCAGCCACCGCCGGACACGCCGACACAGCCGCACAGCATCAGCATGTTGATGGCGGCCCGGTAGTTCATGTCCTGGTGGTACCAGTGGTTCATCGCGGCACCAATGATGATCATGGCCCGGCCTTGAGTACGCTCGGCGGTTTCGGCAAACTGGCGCGCGACGGCTACCACCTGTTCTGCCGGGACGCCGGTAATGGATTCCTGCCATGTTGGCGTATACGGCACATCGTCGTCGTAATCGCGGGCGACGGCCCCGCCCAACCCCCGGTCCAGCCCGTACTGGGCGCAAAGCAGATCGAACACGGTCGCGACATGGATGGTCTCTCCGTTCTGCTCCAGCCGCTTCACCGGGACATGACGCAGCAAGACGTTGCCCCCCTGCTCGTTGTGCCGGAACTGCGGGTGTTCGACCGCGCCGAAATAGGGAAAGGCAACTGTTGCCACCTCGTCGCGACGGTCGATCAGCGTCAGCGCCAGATCGAGATCACGGCCATCGGCCCCGTCTTTTTGTTCGAGATTCCACTTGCCGAGATCGCCGCCCAGTTGCTGGCCCCAGCGGAAACCGATCGCCCCCTGTGGTACGGCATAGTTGCCACTGGTCCGGTCGATGCCGACGGTTTTCCATTCCGGGTTGTTGCCCTGCCCGAGCTTGTCGGGAAAATCGCTGGCCCGCAGATAGCGGTCGGGCACGAACTGGTCGCCGTGCTGCTTTAGCGTCACCAGTAGCGGCAGATCGGTCAGCCGGCGGCAGTAATCGTCGAAATAAGGGACTTGCCGTTCGAGATGGAACTCGCGGAGGATGACGTGGCCCATCGCCATGCCGAGCGCCGCATCGGTACCCTGCTTGGGGTGCAGCCAGAGATCGGAAAGTTTGGCGACCTCGGAGTAATCCGGCGTGATCGCCACGACCTTGGTGCCGTTGTAACGGGCCTCGACAAAGAAATGCGCATCGGGGGTGCGCGTCTGCGGGACGTTGGAACCCCAGGCGATGATGTACGCCGAGTTGTACCAGTCGGCCGACTCCGGCACATCGGTCTGTTCGCCCCAGGTCTGCGGACTGGCCGGCGGCAGGTCGCAATACCAGTCGTAGAACGAGAGTAGCGTGCCGCCGATCAGGCTCAGGTAACGGGAACCAGCGGCATAACTGACCATGGACATCGCCGGAATCGGCGAGAAACCGACCACGCGGTCCGGGCCGTGGTGCTTGATGGTGTACACGTTGGCAGCGGCGACGAGCTCGGTTGCCTCATCCCAGCTCACTCGGACGAAACCGCCGCGCCCCCGAATGGACTTGTAGTCCTTCACCCGTTGTGGATCCTCAACGATCGAGGCCCATGCCGCCACAGGGTCAAGCGTCTTGCGCGCCTCGCGCCACAACCGTACCAGACGCCCCCGGATCATCGGATACTTGAGCCGGTTGGCGCTGTACAGATACCAGCTGTATGAAGCCCCGCGCGAACAGCCGCGTGGCTCATGGTTGGGCATGCCGGGGCGGGTCCGCGGATAATCAGTCTGCTGCGTCTCCCAGGTAACGATGCCGCCCTTGACGTAGATCTTCCAGCTACAGGAGCCGGTACAATTCACGCCGTGCGTGGAACGTACGATCTTGTCGTGCTGCCAGCGCTGCCGGTAGGCCACCTCCCAGTCGCGGTCCTCTTCCCGCACCTCGCCATGACCGTCGGCATAGGGCTCGCGTGGCCGGGTGAAAAAGCTCAGACGATCCAGAAAGTGGCTCATGAGGTTCCTCCTCTTTGGCGTCGGCCGCCGTTCAACAGGGCAGGCTGGCGTGCTTTCTCGCGTAAAACACCCAGCAAATCAATGTGCAGCTCAGGTAGAACAGTATGAATACATATAGTGCACCTTCCGTACGGCTGGTAAGCTTCATCGAAGCGCCGAATCCGTTTGGAATGGAAAAACCGCTGTAGGCACCGATGACGCCGGCAAAGCCGGTTATCTCGGCCGCTTCGGTCACGTTATGGGGTCGGCCACGCTACGACTCCTCGCTGTCGCCCTTGACCTTGACCTTGACCTTGACCTTGCGCTGGCTCAGTGCAGTGAACACCATGGGGGTCATGCGGGACACCGAGCAATTGCCAATTCCCGATAACAGGTACCGCAGTTGTACTACCTACCCCCCAGTAATTACCCCCCAGCTATCGTTCCGTTGGACAGTTTCCAAGGCAGGGACCTCAACACATTGAATGTCACCAGCGCCAAATACGACCAGCGACACCCGTGCACCACCGAGATAGTCGAAATCGCTATCCATTTCCAGCCGCGGGTCATGGCGGGCAGAACGCGATAGAAAAGGCGTAGCGTCGCACCAGACAGCGATGGCACGGCGGTCAGCATGAAAAGCTGGGCCTTACTGTAGGAGAAACCGGAGAACCACGATGCTCCAGATGACCTGAGGAGAAAGCCAGGATCGGGCAGAGGATCAATACCCCAGACTGCGGCAAGTGATACCCGAACCTTGCGGGCCCCAGAATCACTCGTCTTCATGCTCTCGGTACGTAATCGGCACTCCACTCACGGCAGGCCCTTCATTGGTGCAGCCAGTTACAACACTAGAATATGCTGCCGTGGTTTCCTAGGAAGACGACCAAAGGAATTATGCTGGTGATATGCCGATTTCAAATATTTGGGGATGAATAGGTCAAAAGCATTGATCTGCCTAGAGTTCAACGTTTGGCATGGTTCTACTTGCGTAATCCGGCTGAGGCAGAGAACTTCCCTGTGATTTCAAGTCCGTGTAGGGTAAGCGGACATCGCCTCGTTCCTTTACCTTGAAGGCCTCTTTTCGATGAACTTGTCCCCCACAACGGTTCAAATGTCCGTCGACTCCGACTTGGCCAACATGTCCCCAGCCTACTTCGGCATGGTCATGGCTACCGGCATCGTCTCGTTGGCTGCCTACCAGCAGGGTATCCTGGGCCTGGCACAGGTACTGTTCTATGCAAACATCGTCTTTTATGCAGTGCTATGGATGCTGACGGTGCTGCGCGCAGTGCGTTATCCGCACCAGTTCCTCGACGACATGATCGATCACCTGCGCGGGCCAGGTTTTTTCACGATGGTGGCTGCCACCAGTCTCATCGGCAGCCAAGCCGTTGTGCTCAATGGCAATTTCGCAGTCGGCATGACGATGTTCGCCGTCGCCGTCGGGCTGTGGGTCCTGTTGACGTACACAGTCTTCACCGGCTTCATCGTCAAGGAGACCAAGCCCACGCTCGACAAGGGCATCAACGGCGCTTGGCTGTTGGCGGTGGTGGCGTCGCAATCGCTGGCGGTGCTCGGCACGCTGGTGGCGGCCCATATCCAGCAGCCCAACCGGCTAGAAGTCAATTTCCTAGCACTATCGATGTGGCTGTTGGGCGGCATGCTCTACATCTGGACGATGTCGCTGATCTTCTACCGCTACACAATGTTCCGGTTCTCGCCAGCCGACCTGTCACCGCCCTACTGGATCAACATGGGCGCCATGGCCATCTCCACGCTGGCGGGCTCGATGCTGATCCTCAATGCCCCGGATGCGTGGTACTTGCGCTCGCTGGAGCCGTTCATCAAGGGCTTCACCGTCTTCTACTGGGCCACCGGTACATGGTGGATCCCGATGCTGCTGGTACTGGCCGCGTGGCGCCACATCTATCGACGCTTCCCGCTGCGCTACGACCCGCTGTATTGGGGCGCGGTGTTCCCGCTGGGCATGTACTCGGCCGGCACCCACCAAATGCTGCAGGCGATGGACTTTGGCTTCCTGTGGTTCCTACCACAGGCGTTCTTCTGGGTCGCGCTGGTCGCCTGGTCGGCCACTTTCCTCGGGCTGGTGCGCCAACTCATGCAACTCGTGGCGGCACGCTACGCGCGCCGGAGTTGAGCCGGTACGCCCCCGGGAACCCGCAGCGCGTGGGGCCTATCCGCTGCTGCCAAACCGCTTCCTGCCAGCTTCTTAGCCCAGCCACCCAGGTTACTTTCCATAATCGCAGGCTTTGCATAACCGGCCTTAACAGTCACGCTGGACATAGTCGAGTATTGGCTGCGTTACACAAAAATTCGGACTCACTCACGGTAGTGAGCAATTGGACTGCTGCTCAATACATTCCATCATGGAATCCATCAATGCCAAAGCTTCGTTTGAAAACATGCCATAGCAAGTTGAAACTTAGGCAAGTTTCAAAGGAGCAAGGCCATGCACAAAGTAAGCAGACTTCCGCGCATCGATGGTGACCTGGGGTGGTTCGAGACCGCGCCGGATCGCCAGATTCGTCTCGGCAAGCGCCTCAAGGGCGTCCATCAGTTCGACGTGGCCATCATCGGCGCTGGTTTTACTGGTGTTTCGCTGGCATATCGTTATGCCGAGATCAATCCTGGCGCGCGCATTGCCTTGATCGATGCGCTGCAGGTCGGGCAAGGAACGTCTGGCCGCAACTCGGGCTTCATCATCGATCTTCCCCACAACCTGGATGCAGGCAAGCCGGACGTTGAGCATGATCGTCGACTGTATCAGCTCAATACTTTCGCCATCGAACGCTTGCGGCAATTCAAGAATTCTCTCGACATCAACTGCAGTTGGCTCGACGTGGGCAAATATATGGCGGCCCATGAGGAACGCAATCTATCTGGCCTCGACAGTTTTATCCAAACCCTGAAGGCTTCGAATTTCGAATACGAGGTCGTTGAAGGCAAAGCCCTGGAAAAACGTCTCGGCACCAACTATTACCGCGCCGCGGTTTACACACCGGGCAACGTCTTGGTTAATCCCTCTGCGCTGATACGCGGATTGGCTGCCGGGCTGCCCAAGTCGGTCTCGCTGTTTGAAGAGAGCCCGGTCATGGCGTGCGAATACGGCTCTCCCCATGTGCTGAAATTCGTTGGCGGCACGATCAAAGCCAAGGTTGTCGTGCAAGCAGCTAACTCGTTCAACGAGGAGTTCGGCAAGCTTTCCAACCGGATTGCTCCTGTCTTCACCTATGCGAGCCTGACCGAGCCGCTGACAGATAAACAATATTCAGAGCATTTCAAGGCTGTTCAGCCTTGGGGAGTGACCTCGGCACATCCGGCGGGAGCCAGCGTGCGGTTTACTGCCGACCACCGCATTTTCGTCAGGAACATGCTCGATTTCGAACCCGGCCTGCAAAGCACCCAAGAGGGGCTGCACAAAGCCTGGATGCAACATCGCCGGTCATTCGAAGCACGCTTCCCATTCTTGAAATCGATGGCTTTCGATTTCACCTGGGGCGGCATGCTGTGCATGACGCTCAATCACGAGCCGGTGTTCAAGGATACCGGCGACGGCGTGTATCTGCTCGGCGGCTGCAATGGCGTGGGCGTGGCGAAGGGGACCTACCTCGGCTACTACATGGCGGACCATATGAACGGCATCAAGAGCGATAACCTCGGTTTCCTCCTTGCCAATAGCAAGCCAAGCTGGGTGCCGCCGGATCCTTTCCGGAAGGCCGGAGCCCGTCTGCGCCTCAAGTACGAATCGGGAAACGCCGGCGGCGACATATAACCTGATGGGGCTGGCGCGGGGCATCCGGCCGAGTGTTGTCTAGGCAGGCAATCGACGTTTCATGGACTTTGATGGAAACTTAACCAGGACTTGCATAATGATTACCCGAACAAAGCAAAACCAGCGGATGTCGCAACTCGTCAAATACGATGGGTTCATCGAAACGGCGGGGCAGGTGGCGGAAACCCCTGCGCTCGATATCAAAGGCCAGACCCTGGAAGTGTTGGGCAATATCGAGGCCCTGCTGGCTTCTGTCGGAGCGAGCAAGCAGAACCTCACACGCATCCAGATCTGGTTGGCCGACATGGGCGATTTTGACGCCATGAATGCGGTCTACGAAGACTGGCTCGCGGACGTGGAAAAGCCGGCCAGAGCCTGTGTGGAGAGCCGTCTGGCCGCGCCGGAGTACTTGATCGAAGTACAAGCCTTCGCCTATCTCAAATAGCACCTGGCATCCCTTCAGTAATGAAATACATAACCCTGGAGTTTTCAATCTCAGGGCTTTTGCACGATTTATCCAGGAATGCCAGGGGAAGCGGGACCGATATGCGGGCTATCCATGTGTATTGGCATGTTCTGCCTGCAGGTCGGCCAGCAGCCAGTCCCGGAATACCATGGCGGAAGGGCTCAGGGAGCGGCTTTTCCCGTAGACCAGATAGTCGCTCTTGCCAGGCGCGTAATAAAACTCACTGACGCGCTTGATGTCCTTGTTCGCCAATAGGGCATGCGTCATGAACTCCCAGCCCAAACCGATACCCATGCCTTGAACGGTTGCATCCAGGGCGAGCGTGACTTGATTGAACAACTGGGCATTCTTGGGGATGGTGTAGGCAATGCCGAAATGGGCGAACCAGTCGATCCAGGTGGGCCAGCGCCACGCGCTGGGGTCGAGATGAATCAGACGTTGCTGGAGCAGTTCTTCCGGCGTCAGCAGTTTGTCGATGGGATAGTCGTAGCGACTGACGGGATAGATCCGTTCTTCGAAGAGCATGTGGCTGTGCAAGGGCACTCGCCAGTTGTTGTCACCGTTGAGAATGCCGAGGTCGAAGCGCAAGCAGGACATTTCCGTGATCTCATTCGTCGCATAAATGTTGACGGTGATATCCGGGTGCTGCGTGTTGAACCGCGCGATGCGCGGGAACAGCCAGTAGTGTGACACCGCCTGGGTGCAACTGATGGTCACGCTTTGCCCTTCCGCCCAGCTGCGGATGCGGCTGATGCTCTCCGTCAATTGCTGGAGCATGGCATTCACGTCGCTATGGAGTTCCTTCCCGGCATCGGTCAACAGCAATTGCCGCGCCTCCCGCCTGAACAGTTCGAACCCCAGACTTTCTTCCAGAATCCTGATCTGCTTGCTGACCGCACTCTGGGTAATGAACAACTCATCCGCCGCCTTGGTGAAACTGCGATGCCGTGCCGCCGCCTCGAAAAACACTAGCGTATTCAAAGGTGGCAGATGCCGAAAAGTTGTTTTCATGGAAACGTTCCCGTATGCGGACTATTGCAACAGTTTACCTCGGTTAGGCACGGTTTTCGCATTCCATAATGGAATGCATATATGCCAAGAAATCCTTTGTTGCAAAAAGCCGATTGGCTCATATTTCACCATGAAAACCGCAGCTTATCGAACACGGTGAACGGTTTGAAGAAGAATGATGAGCTACCAGAAAACATCCACCCCAGCTTCTTTTTCGGAGCCAACCATGAGCGTCAAGAAATTCGTTCTCACCCTTGCCTGCGACGACCGTAAAGCGATCGTCGCAGCCGTCGGCAACTGCATCGCGGCCCAGAGCGGCAACATTATGGAGAGCGGCCAGTATGTGGACCCGGATAACCACCGCTTCTTCATGCGCGTGTGCTTCGAGGTCCACGAGAAAATGACCATCGACGATTTCAGGCAGGGTTTTGCGCCGGTGGCGCTGGCTTATGGCATGGATTGGCACGTGTTCGACTTGGATATCAAGCCGCGTGTGATGATCATGGTGTCGCAGCTCGGCCATTGCCTGAACGATCTGTTGTACCGCAACAGCATTAACCAACTGCCGATGGAGCTGATCTCGATCGTCTCCAACCATCAAACCTTTGCCCGCCGTGCCGAGCACGAGGGCGTCCCGTTCCATCATCTACCGATCACCGCTGACACCAAGGAGGAGCAGGAGGCAAAGCTGCTCGAACTGGTGCGGGAGCAGAAAATCGACTTGGTCATACTGGCGCGCTACATGCAGGTGCTGTCCGACGATCTGTCGCGCGAATTGGCCGGCCATGTGATCAACATCCATCACTCCTTCCTGCCCAGTTTCAAGGGTGCGCGCCCCTACCATCAGGCGCACAAGCGCGGCGTGAAGCTGATCGGCGCCACCGCGCACTACGTGACGGCGGATCTGGACGAAGGCCCGATCATCGAGCAGAACGTGCATCGCGTCGACCATTCGGCCACCGCCGACGACATGGTCGCCATCGGCCGCGACACCGAGTGCCAGGTACTGGCCAAGGCGGTGAAGCTCCACCTCGAACATCGGATTCTGCTCAATGAAGATCGCACCGTCATCTTTCACTAACCAGCCTTACCTCATCGATGGCAAGGCTTCGGCCAGCCAAGTCATCGCCAGTGTGACAGCGGCAGTCAGGGCGGAGCGACTGCGTCCCGGCCTGGCTGTCATCCTGGTTGGAGACGATCCTGCCAGCACCGTGTACGTGCGCAACAAGAGCCGCCGTGCCGAAGAGTGTGGATTTCTCTCGCGGCAATACACCTTGTCGGCCGAAACGCGGGGAAGCGAGCTGTTGGAATTGATAGGCAGGCTCAACGGCGATCCAGAAATTCACGGTATTCTCGTGCAGTTGCCATTGCCCAGGCATATCGATGCCTGCCAGATCATCAAGGCGATTGATCCGAGCAAAGACGTGGACGGCTTTCATTACGTTAACGTCGGACATCTCGCCACCGGGGCGCTGCACGAGGCGCTGGTGCCCTGCACCCCACTGGGGGCGCTGCACCTGATCCAGGAGGTGCTCGGCGACAAGCTGTGCGGCCTGCACGCCGTGGTGATCGGACGTTCCAATATCGTCGGCAAGCCAATGGCCAACCTGCTGCTGCAGCACGATTGCACCGTGACCATCGTTCATAGTCGTACCTTGTCCCCCGAGGCGGTGTGCCGCCAGGCCGATATCGTCATCGCCGCTGTCGGGGTGCCGGGCCTGGTTAAGGCCGATTGGGTCAAGCCGGGGGCCGTGGTCATCGACGTGGGCATCAACCGTATCGACCACCCGGGGGACTATTCGCGGCTGGTGGGGGATGTGGACTTCGACGAGGTGAAAACCGTGGCGTCGGCCATCACGCCCGTTCCCGGCGGTGTTGGCCCGATGACCATCGCGATGCTGATGCAGAACACGCTGAATGCCGCCAGGAGAAGCCGTATCCAGCAAGCAGCGGTGGTTTGAGGCGATGGCCCCCGCTCTTTTGCCTCGACTTACTATGGTCGGAACAGATGAGCGATGGGGCAGCTCAATGGCGCACCGCTTGGGGCTGCTAGTAGTGGACGAAATGGCGGAGACGGAAGGACAAGTGATGCTACTGGCAGCCCATGGTTGTGAGATGGTACAGGGACATTACTTCAGCAAGGCACTCTCTGCCGAGGCCTGCGAGAGGTTAATTGGGGCGGGCCCTTTAACGCTGCCGGTGGTCTCAATAAACAGAATCATCCCCCCACGCTGTTGGTTCTGGACGATGATCCTTTCGTCACGGACTTGGTGAGTAGGGAGCTGCGAAATGCCAGCTATCGCATACGGGTGGCCAATGACGTCGATGCCGCCTTCGAACTGCGGCGTGTCATCAGGTTGGAGTGGTGCTGAGTGACCAGAGCATGTCCAAACTGACAGGAACCGAGGGAGTGATGCATCCAGGGGCCCCTCGGGTTACGCACTAATTGCCAACGCGCTTAATAATCACATTTTAGGTTGTTATGATGCATAGTGAACGCAACAAAAGGCAGGCATCTGCAATCAAGGCACTACAGCGTGGGATGCTGCTACGCGCCCTCCTTCTCCCTCCCAGTCATCAAGTTCCGTCCTCGGCCGCCCTTTTTCTTGACTGCGCCGGCGATCAACCACAAGTGAGACAAAATTGGAGGCTATCGCACCACCCCCAATCGGCAGCGATGGCGGGATAAAGTGTCTATAGCGCGTCATGACATGAAACCCTTTCAAGAAAGAACCTGACTCGGCGACCCTGATGCTGTTCGCCGCACAACGCTGTACACAGCGTGTGCCCGATTAGGAGGAGCGTTTCGGATGGTAATCATTGTTGTGTTTTTCAAAGCGCTTGATCAGCTGCTCGGCTTCGTTTTTTGTAATTCCATAGGCATCCTGGATGCTTGTCCATCAACACGACTCGCTTGCCGGCAATCATGTCCAGGTAATCGTCGGGGAGATTGCCCCACTCTGCTTTCACCATGCCCTTGAATTGTTTCCAGTTACCTTCAACGATATCCCAGTTCACATCAAACTCCTTCCGTTTGGAACTCGACGGTGAAATGGCCAATCGAGCATCCTTCATCGCAGCTGGCCTCGTATTGCGTGTGCTCTTCGCTCAACGACAGGATGTTTCAGGAATCATGTGGCAACACGCCTAAGCTAACTTCATGGGAAGGCCCGATACCAATGAAAGACTAGTCGCATGATCAAGCGCAGTCGGTACGATGGCGCACATAGACCTCACGTGGTGGTGGACGGTGACATCGGCAATACTTCTGTAAGCTCGCTACAAGCCTAGTAGTGCCACTCCATGGTGACATCGGTGGCAACGGCGAGCAGAAAAATGCTGGCACCGTGTCAAGCTTACTTTAAAGCCCCCCTTCTCCATCTGCATCTAGAAACAGCAGCCCATCAATAGTGACAAGGGCGATGACTGCACCTCCGCTGTGCGTCTCCGATACGGTGCGAGGAGGAACTCATTTCTCGGGAGACGGAGCTGGAACGACCACCACGACATCACCGCCGGTTTTGCCACGCTCACCAGTAGCCCCAGTTGCGCCGGTCTCCCCAATAGAGCCGGAGGCTCCAGTGGCTCCTGTACTCCCGGTGGCTCCTGTACTCCCGGTGGCTCCTGTACTCCCGGTGGCCCCAGTGGCACCGCTGTAACCAGGTGATCCCGTTGTTCCGCTCGCCCCTGCGGCACCGGTCGGGCCAGCAGGCCCGGGAACGGGAACGGTAGCCGCCGGTGGAGAAGTCACGACAACTGGAGTTGGTCTATCGCACGCACTTAACGCCAAGGCAATCAGTACGGCTGAAAACAGGATCGAGTATTTCATGACAATTCCTTTGACTGTTTGACGAAAACAGCTCGAGTGGACTGATTTGCGACCATCTGGGGTTGCCGTTCAAAAGTACGCCGTATCAACAAGCGTTTCCGTTCGCTGGCGTACAAACCGCACATTAACTTGTCACGGGATAGTCAATCGAGGGCATCACCAACCAGCCCACAGGTAACGGAGATTCAGAGCTACGCCCCACCCTGGCCACCTGTGCCGTCGTAGAGCCGAACTGCCGCGCTGGCATTGGAGGACGAGCTTTTTTGTCTACCACCAGAAATTGTGGCTCTGGGTGCGATAGCGTACAGATAACTTTCTTTGTTTAACTAATATTAAAAACAGAGATAAGCAAGTGACTCCCAATAGCAAGGGTGGTCATCATGTCGTTTTGTGAAGGAGCTGGTGATGCGACTGAGCCTGCTCGATCTACCGTGGTGGGGTTATGTGCTGGTGACGCTGGGCCTGACCCACGTCACCATTGCGTCGGTAACGATCTTTCTCCACCGGCACCAAGCACACCGCACGCTCACGTTGCACCCCATTGCCAGCCACTTCTTCCGTTTCTGGCTGTGGCTGACGACTGGGATGGTCACCAAGGAATGGGCCGCCATCCACCGCAAGCACCACGCCCACTGCGAAACCTCGGAAGACCCCCACAGCCCGCAGATTTATGGCATCCGGAAAGTGCTATTCGAGGGCGCCGAACTCTATCGCCTGGAGTCCAGTATCCCTGCAACACTGGAGAAATACGGCCATGGCACCCCCGACGACTGGATCGAACGCAACCTGTACGCGAGGCACACCCAGCTCGGTATTGGCCTCATGCTGGGGATCGATATCATCCTGTTTGGTCCGATCGGACTCAGCATGTGGGCAGTACAGATGATTTGGATTCCGTTCTTCGCAGCGGGCGTCGTCAATGGTATTGGCCACTATTGGGGCTACCGCAATTTCGCACCGAACGATGCCTCAAGGAATGTCGTACCGTGGGGCATCCTGATCGGTGGCGAAGAACTGCACAACAACCACCACGCCTATGCCTCCTCCGCCAAGCTGTCCAGCAAGTGGTGGGAATTCGACATCGGCTGGATGTACATCCGAATCCTGGAGAGGCTTCACCTGGCGAAGGTATGCAAGGTTGCGTCCCAAGTCCGCTACAACACATCCAAGACCTGCTGCGACGTGGACACCCTGCAGGCGGTCATCACTCACCGTTACGACGTACTGGCCAAGTTCGCCAAATCCCTGCACCGAACCGCCGTAGAAGAAATTCGCAGCCTGCGGACCAGTACGCCCCCCGAATGGAAAGACTCCAAGGTACTGGTCAGCCTCTGGCTGCAAAGAGGGGTAAGGACATTGCCGGAGCAGGAACGCACCGCCCTTGAACAGGCCCTGCATTCCAGCACCGTGTTGAGCACCATTTACGCGATGCGGCAGGATCTTACTGCCCTGTGGAGCCGGTCCACCACGTCGAAGGAGCAACTGGTGAAACAGTTGGAAGACTGGTGCCGGCGTGCCGAGGAAAGCGGCATTGATGCGCTGCGAGAATTTTCTCGGACGCTGCGCTGCTACGACTCACAGTTAGGAGACATGGAATGACATTAGGAACCATTCTGCTGATCATCGTGGTTCTACTGCTGATCGGCGCTATTCCCACTTGGCCCCACAGCCGAGGATGGGGTTACGGTCCCAGCGGTGGTCTTGGGTTGATATTGGTGATCCTGCTCATCCTGTGGTTATTGGGCAGGATATAGCGCATTGCTCTGATTGCCTTTCAACAGACACCCAGTCCTAGACACCGAGCAAATCGATAACAGATGCACTTAGCCTGGATACCCTACGCTTTCAGCGTCGATATCAATAGCAGTGCCAGGTTGCTATAACAAAGCGAGCCATTCCCGCTCTGCCAGGGCGTGGTGCGCTTCAATCCCCCAGCGTTTGGAATACCCTCGCTGCTCTTACCCTGTTACAAACAGGAGGACAATATCTTGGCACCCAGCTATAGGACATTCAACCCCTTGCAACAGGCGCGCTGCCAACCAGAACGGCCAACTCCCCATTCAGGTGAGATAATGTACTTCGTTATGGGTAATAGTCGGAGGCAGTCGGGGTACGTAGAACTAACTTCCATCAAATAGGAACGATAACAATAGTTCCTATTTTATCCATCCCCCCACCAAACGGATAATTAGAATTATCTAACATAGTGAAATGTAGAACTTGGCTACGACAGAGGCCGGCGGAGACACCTACGCTTCCCATGGTCAAAAACGGCGCGCAGGCCGGCAGATTAGCTGGGGGCTCGTGAGGATGAGCCCCTCAGAGGGACTGCGGCAGCGGCAAGAAGCCTACCCTCAGGTGTCGACAACACTCGGTGGGTGGGTCTGAAAACAGCATGGCTTGCTGCCAAGCTGCCAGAGGAAGCTGGCAGAAATATCGCGTCAGCGTGATGGCCATCGTAACGATACGGCAGGCTTATTTCCTACGGGCAAGGAATGGAGGGGGTGGTTGGTTCATCCCGACACCAGCATGATCACTGGTGCGCGGTTGTAACCAGAAAGGTCAAAGTAAATCGCGCTATCCTGCTTGACGGCCACAGCCCCCTCTTACACTCCAGCAGGCCACCACACCCCACACTACCGCCAGCGCATTCCCCAGGGTAAACAGGACGTGGAATACCCTCGGCTCGACTAGCCATCCTTCCAGATGGTTCTCTCCTAGCACCAAGGAAAGACAACACAGCAACAGAGTGACATTGCGCTTGGTGGTCAAATCAGGTTGGCGTACCGCCTAGCTGAAAATGAAGGCCAGTAGCAGATCAAAGTAGGCAATCTCGCGTTGCCCGTGTGGCGACACGCCCCAAGTGGTGCCGCCTGCGGTCCATACCGGCATGGAGATAAGGGACACTACAGCACACACCGCCGCAACGGACCATAAGCACAGCAAGATATCAAAGCGGTAGTACCTCACCCCCTCCCTCCTTCTGATCATCATTACTCTGCAACTTCCTGCAGAGACAGTAGCGAGGTCAAGCCGGCACGGCAGGCTGAGCCGTTGACATCCACCAAGATGCAGAGAGGCGCACACCGATCTCGACGACAAGCCAAGAAAATGCCGTAAAATTTAATGCAGGTTTTTATGCAGGACAAAACAAACAGACAGCAAAAAAGCCCTGAATAATCAGGGCTTTTTTGACATATTCTGGCGGAGAGGGGGGGATTCGAACCCCCGTTAGGGTATTACCCTAAACACGCTTTCCAGGCGTGCGACTTAAACCACTCATCCACCTCTCCAGAACTGCTCCGATGTCGGCGTCGTTTGCGTTTCGTCGTCAGAGGCTGCGCAGTATATAAGCCATTTTTACGACTGGCAAGCTTTTTTATATGCAATATGCCACCCCTGTTCGTCGCCATACCCCGCCATAGCCAGCGTGTCCTGCGCGAACCTGGGCCAAACCACTGATCGAAAAGGAGAATCGGCCAACCTAATGCCTCGAACGCATCAACAGCGGTTCGAAACCACGAGCGAGCTGGTGTCCGCCTGACGCCCCAACTGGGGAGTGTCGGCGTGGCCGCTGTCGCCGTTCATCCCGTCATGCTCCCCCATGCCGGGAATACCCGGTTCGCTCGATAGACCGGGTGACAACGCATAAAGACTGAACCCCCGAAAAATCGGGGGTTCGCCAACGCTCGGCAAGACCATTCATTCCTCAGGAATGAACGGCAATGGAACGAGATATCGCCCGGCTCAGTCCGGCAGGCCCTGGCCCTTGGTTTCCGGCAGGAACCACGGCAGGATCAGGCCCAGCAGGTAGATCGAACCCAGCGTCAGCGCCGCATTGGCGACGCCGCCGAACGATTTGATCATGCTGCCGGCGATGATGGGGAACACCCAGGCGATCAAGCGCGCCACGTTGAACACGAAGCTGGCGGCAGTGGAGCGCACCGTAGAGGTGAACAGTTCCGCCGGGTAGATCGCCATCCACACGTAAGCGCAGCCGAGGGTGAAGAAGCCGTTGATCGGCGTGATCAGCATCATCGCCTCCACCGTCGAGGTCATGGCGTAGGTGACATAGGTGGTCAACAGCGCGCCGAGGAAGGTCAGGAACAGGAAGGGACGGCGGCCGATGACGTCGATGACGAAGCCCGCCACCATGTAGGCGACGATGGCGCCCGCGGTATACAGGATGGTGATCTTCGAGCCCCACGCAGGCGCATCCGCCAGACCTTGGGCCTTGGCCAGTGCGATGGTGAAGGTCGGCAGCCAGCTCGAGATCGCCCACCAGCCCACGGTGGTCACCAGGGACAGCAGCAGGGTGACGAGGGTGCGGCGGCGGGCTTCCGGCTCGCTGAAGAGCTGGACCAGGGTGAACGGGCGCTTGTCGCCGCTCCCCTTGGCATTGCCACCAGTGGCGTTCCAGCGCTTTTCTCGCACCGCCTGCTTCCATTTTTCCGATTCGTCGACGCCACGGCGGATGTACAGCACGAAGAAGGCCGGCACCGCACCCAGCGCAAACATCAGGCGCCAGGTTTCACCGCCCAGCGGATGCCACTGCGCCAGCACGTACCAGATCACGGCCGCCGCCAGGGTGCCCCAGCCAAAGCCGGACTGCAGGAAACCGGCGCCCTTGGCGCGCGCCTTTTCCGGCCAGGTTTCAGCCAACAGTGAGATGCCCGTGCTCCATTCGCTGCCCATGGCGAGGCCGGTGATAAAGCGCAGCACGCACAGCTGCGTGAAGGTCTGCGAGAAGGTGGTGAAGCCGGAGAACAGCGCATAGAGAAACACCGACCACAGCATCATGCGCTTGCGGCCGACGTAATCGGCCATCACCCCGCCCACCAGGCCGCCGATGCCCCAGCCCAGCAGGGTCACGCCGATGACGGTACCGGCATAAACGGTGGGAGACGCCAACTGCGCGGGCGTCAGCAACGAATGCAACATCGGGAACAACACGACGACCAGGGCGAATGCCTCGTAGCCATCGAAAATCCAGCCCAGGAAGCTGCCGGTGAGCACGCGCCAGTGGGTGGGGGTGAGATCGGCATGCCACGGTTTACGGGTGGCGACCAGTTGTTGGGTTTCCATCTAGTTCTCCTCTGAAGGGCGATCTGTTATCCAGCTTTTGTAGTTTTTGTTTCGTTATAGAAATGACCGGCACACCCGTGCCGACCGGGATCACGACAGCGTTGCATAGAGCCAGGGCTCCTCGGCGCGGCGCGCCTGTTCGAACCGGCTGATGGCCTCGCGGTGCTGCAGCGTCAGGCCGATTTCATCCAGCCCGTGCAGCAGACAATCCTTGCGGAACGGGTCGACCTCGAAGCGGGACACGCTGCCGTCCGGCGCCGTGACGGTCTGCCCGGCCAGGTCCACCTGCAGCCGGAAGCCGGGAGTAGCCGCGACCTGCTCGAACAGGCGCTCGACCACCTCGCCGTCGAGCACGATCGGCAGCAGCCCGTTCTTGAAGCAGTTGCCGTAGAAAATCTCGGCGAAGCTTGGCGCGATCAGCGCGCGGACGCCCCAGTCCCGCAAGGCCCACGGCGCGTGCTCGCGGCTGGAACCGCAGCCGAAGTTCTCGCGTGCGAGCAGCACGGACGCGCCCTGGTAACGCGCCTGGTTAAGCGGAAAATCCGGCACCAGCGGGCGGGCCGAACAATCCTGGCCCGGCTCGCCACGGTCCTGGTAGCGCCATTCGTCGAACAGGTAGGGGCCGAAGCCGGTCTTGCCGATCATCTTCAGGTACTGCTTGGGCAGAATGGCATCGGTATCGATGTTGGCGCGGTCGATCGGCACCACCAGCCCGTCGAGAGAAGTAAAAGCCTGCATGTGCTTGCTTCCTTTGCTTGCGTTCGTGGTTCAGATCTCGCCGACGGCAACGAAATGCCCGGCAATCGCCGCTGCCGCCGCCATGAGCGGGCTCACCAGATGGGTGCGCCCGCCGGCGCCCTGGCGTCCCTCGAAATTGCGGTTGGAGGTTGAGGCGCAGCGCTCGCCCGGCTGCAGGCGGTCGTCGTTCATGCCGAGGCACATCGAGCAGCCCGGGTCGCGCCATTCGAAACCGGCCTCGAGGAAGATGCGGTCCAGCCCTTCCGCCTCGGCCTGGCGCTTGACCAGCCCCGAGCCGGGCACCACCAGCGCCTGCACGATATTGGCGGCGATGTGCTTGCCCTGAACCACCTTGGCGGCGGCGCGCAAATCTTCGATACGGGCGTTGGTGCACGAGCCGATGAAAATCTTGTCGAGCGCGATATCGCGCAGCGCCGTGCCCGGCTCCAGCCCCATGTAGGCCAGCGCGCGCACGATGCTTTGCCGCCTGACCGGGTCGGCCACGTCGGCTGGGGTGGGCACGCGTCCGTCGATGGTGCTGACCATTTCCGGCGAAGTGCCCCAGCTGACATGCGGGCGGATGGCGGCGGCGTCGAACACGATGGTGGCGTCGAAAGTGGCGCCCTCATCGCTGCGCAGGGTGCGCCAGTAGGCCTCAGCGGCATCCCATTGCACCCCTTGCGGCGCGCGCGGGCGGCCACGCAGATAGTCGATGGTCTTGTCGTCCACCGCCACCATGCCGCAGCGGGCACCGGCTTCGATGGCCATATTGCACAGGGTCATGCGCGCCTCCATGCTCATCGCCGAGATGGCCGAACCGGCAAACTCGATCGCGTAGCCGGTGGCGCCTGCGGTGCCGATCTGGCCGATCAGCGCCAGCGCCACATCCTTGGACGTCACGCCCGCCGGCAACTCACCGTCGATCTGCACGCGCATCGTCCTCATCTTCTTGACCACCAGGCATTGCGTGGCCAGCACGTGCTCGATTTCGGAGGTGCCGATGCCGAACGCCAGCGTGGCGAAAGCGCCGTGCGTGGTGGTGTGCGAATCGCCGCAGACGATGGTCATGCCTGGCAGGGTGGCGCCCTGCTCCGGCCCGATCACGTGCAGGATGCCTTGGCGCGCGTCCTGCATCGTGTACTCGGTGATGCCGAAGCTGGCGCAGTTGGCGCGCAGCGTTTCCACCTGGCGGCGCGCGATGTCGTCGGTAATGCCGCCGGCACGGTTGGCCGTCGGCACGTTGTGGTCTTCGGTGGCCAGCACCGAGGCCGGACGCCACGGTTTCAACTGGCTGATGCGCAGCCCTTCGAAGGCTTGCGGGCTGGTTACCTCGTTGACCAGGTGCAGGTCGATATAGAGCAGCGTGTGGCCGTCGTCGGTATCGCGTACCGCATGCCGTTGCCACAGTTTCTCGAACAAAGTGCGAGCTGCCATGTGGTCTCCTCTTGTTTTATGTGTGCGCCGCGCATCGCGGCGGGTGTGCAAACCGGTGAAGCAGCGTCAGATGACGCCTCCCGCACGCAGGGCTTCGAGCGCGGCGGCATCGAGGCCGAGCGAACCCAGTATCTCATCGGTATGCTGGCCGAGCTGGGGGCCGACCCAGCGCGTGCTGCCCGGGGTGGCGGAGAGCTTGGGCACGATGCCGGGCAGGTCGATCGGCTGGCCGTCCGGCAGCGTGTGGCGTTCGATCATGCCGCGCGCTGCGTATTGCGGATCGCGTGCGATGTCCGCCGCGGTGTAGATCTTGCCGCTCGGCACGTCGGCCTGTTCCAGCACCGCCAGCACGGTGTCGATCGGATGGCGCGAGGTCCACTCGCCGATCACGCGGTCGAGCAGTTCGTTGTGCTGCACGCGCTTGGCGTTGTCGGCAAAACGCGGATCATTGGCAAATTCGGGCAGCCCGATGGCGTGCATCAAACGCTTGAAGATGCCGTCGCCGTTGCCGGCGATGATCACGTAGTTGCCATCGGCGCAGGGGTAGGTATTGGAGGGCGAAATGCCCGGCAGGCTCGAACCGGTACGCTCGCGGATGTGTTCGAACATGGAATATTCCGGAATCAGGCTTTCCATGATGCCGAACACCGCTTCGTACAGCGCCACGTCGATGAACTGGCCGGCGCCGCGGTTGGCCTTGACGTGATGCATGGCGAGCAGCGCGCCGATCACGCCGTACAGCGAAGCCAGCGAATCGCCCAGGCTCACACCCACGCGCACCGGCGGGCGGTCCGGGTAGCCGGAGAGGTAACGCAACCCACCCATCGATTCGGCGATGGCGGCAAAGCCGGGGCGTTCCCGGTAAGGGCCGCTCTGGCCATAGCCGGAGATGCGCACCATGACGAGCCTGGGGTTGATGGCCGACAGCTGCTCCCAACCCAAGCCCCAGGATTCCATCAGGCCGGGGCGGAAGTTCTCGATCACGATGTCGGCGTCTTTCACCAGATCGAGTACGATCTGCTGGGCGCGCTCGGACTTGAGGTTGAGCGTGACCGATTTCTTGTTGCGGCTCTGCGAGTACCACCACAGCGAAGTGCCTTCGTGCAGCTTGCGCCATTTGCGCAGCGGGTCGCCGTTGACCGGGGTCTCGATCTTGATCACCTCGGCGCCGAACTGGGCCAGCACCGTGCCGGCGTAGGGACCGGCAATCAGCGAGCCCATTTCGATGACCTTGATGCCTTGCAACGGCAGCGCTTGATCCGGTTGAGCCATGTCTTCTCCTCTTGGCTTCGTGTAGCGCGGCAAATCGAACCGGCCGCGCTGTTTGAATGCATCATGGACATTTCGCGTTCCGAGAAAAAACGCTAAATAATCAAGCGAGCCATCTCGAAACGAGAAGGCTCGAACCAGGAGATAAAGCATCATGCGTTTCGATCTCGAATCGCTGCAGGTATTGGTATCGGTGATCGAGGAAGGCAGCCTGGCGGCGGCCTCGGAGCGGCAGCACATCGTGCCCTCCGCCATCAGCCGCCGCATCGCGGAGCTGGAAAGCGACGCCGGCACCACCCTGCTCTACCGCCACAGCCGCGGCGTGGAGCCGACCCCGGCCGGCTCGGCGCTGTACCACCACGCCAAGCGCATGCTCGACCAGCTGCGGCAGATTTCGTCGGAAATGAGCGAGTACGCGCAGGGCGTGCGCGGGCACGTACGCATGCACGTGAACTTCTCCACCATGGTGCAATACCTGCCCGGCGACTTGTCGTCCTTCCTCGCCGCCAACCCGGACGTGAAGATCGACCTGGCGGAAAAAAGCAGCAGCCAGGTGCTGCGCGCGGTGGAGGCAGGCATCACCGACATCGGCATCGGCAGCCTGCCCGAACCGGTGCCGGGGCTGGAGGTGCGGCCCTACCGGGTGGACACCCTGGTCCTGATCGTGCCGCAGGAGCACCCGCTGGCTCAGGCCAGGCGGCTGCGTTTTGCCGACACGCTCGACCAGGACTACGTGAGCATGCCGCTGAGCGCCTCGATCTCGGCGCTGTGCACGCAAAGCGCCGAACAGGCCGGAAAACGGCACAAGATCCGCATCCAGGTGACCAGCTTCGAAGGGGTACGCAACATGGTATCGGCCGGGCTCGGCATCGGGCTCTTGCCTAAGGCGAGCGTCAAACCCTACCTGCGCACCAGCGCGCTGCGCATGATCGAGCTGGACGAGCCATGGGCGCGCCGCCCGCTTTCCATCGTTACGCGCAGTTATGCGAACCTGCCGGTGCCATCGCGCCTGTTGATCGACCACCTGGTGGCCCAGGCGGCGGCCGAAGCCTGAGCCTTCTCGATGCGAGAAGGCTTGCATCCCGATTGCTCAATTGTGCCGGCCCGTCCTGCGCTGCACACTGCCATCCCAAGCAGATCAACACGGGAGAGCAAGCGTGGTACTCAACGGCCAACAGAGGCGGGTATTCATCCAGGAAGTCGCCACACGTGACGGTTTTCAGATCGAACCGCGCATGGTCCCCACCCAGGACAAGATCGACCTAATCAACCGCTTGAGCCGCTGCGGGCTCGACAAGATCGAAGTCACCTCGTTCACCTCGCCCAAAGCCATTCCCACCCTGGCCGACGCCGAAGACGTGATGCGCGGCATCGAGCGGGTGCCCGGCGTCAGCTATGCTGCGCTGGTGCCCAATATGCGCGGCGCGGAACGGGCCCTGTCATGCGGGGTGGACGAGCTGAATCTGGTGATGTCGGTCAGCGAAACCCATAACCTGGCCAACCTGCGCATGACGCCGGAACAATCGTTCCAGCAAGCGGCGCAAGTGGCGGCGGCCTGCCAGGGCAGCCCGGTTGCGCTCAACCTTTCACTATCGTGCTCTTTCGGTTGCCCGATGGAAGGTGGAATCGCGTTCACCACGGTGCTGGGCTGGGCGGAAAAAGCCATCGACGCAGGAATCGGCGGCATCACGCTGTGCGACACCACCGGCATGGCCTGGCCGACCCAGGTATTCGAACTGTGCAGCGCATTTCACGAGGCTTTCCCCGACACCACCTTGACCGTGCACCTGCACAACACGCGCGGCATGGCGCTATCCAATACCATGGCAGCGCTACAGGCCGGCGTGGACCGCTTCGACGGCTCGCTCGGCGGGCTGGGCGGCTGCCCGTATGCACCGGGCGCCTCCGGCAACGTCTGCACCGAAGACATGGTGCACATGCTGGAACTGATGAATTACCACACCGGGGTCGACCTGCCGGCCTTGCTGGCCGCCTCTCGCCGGTTGCCCGGCTTGATCGGCCACGACACCAGCGGCCAGGTGGTCAAGGCCGGCCGCAGCCTCGACCTGCACACCATCCCCGATTACGTCAAGAAGGCCCGCCAGCACGCCCTGACCAAAACCGTCTGAATTCCTGATACTGTCAGTTGGACACCCGCGACCTCGTGTCGCGGTTTTTTTGACCGTCACGCCCCACCCCATCTGCCATCGCCGTTCGTGATGCGGACCCGTGAGCGGTTGACGCCCCCCCTTCCCCTTTCCCGAGTATCGCCCCACAAGAAC